>DATGGF010000646.1:0-4657 GCA_035308625.1 Acidimicrobiales bacterium
GGGGCGGATCGCTCATCTACGCCAACGTCCTGATCCGCAAGGACGAGGACTGGTTCTACCGCCGGAATGCCGATGGCACGACCACCCCGTGGCCTGTCTCGCGCAAGGAACTGGACCGTCACTACGACGCGGTGGAGGCGATCCTCGCCCCGAAGCGCTACCCCTACGCCACCTCGACCCCGAAGACGCAGGCGATGTGGAGCGCCTCGGCCGGGATGCCTGTCACCTGGGGGCTCCCGCGCCTGGCCGTGAGCTTTGCCAATCCGGGCGATCCACCCGTTCCGGGGGAGCCGATCTACGACGCCACCGGATCGACAACGGGGAATCTCCACCACCGCACCCGGACGACCTGCCGTCTGTGCGGTGAGTGCGACCTCGGGTGCAACTACGGCTCCAAGAACACGCTCGACTACAACTACCTCACCCTGGCCAAGGACAAGGGTGCCGAGCTGAGGGACCTCTGCGAAGTCAAGGCCTTCGGTCCTTGCCCCGGCGGCTTCTGGGTGCGGTTCGTCAAGCACGACGAGGACGGGAGGGGACCCACCGGCCCGGTGGAGTTGCGATGCAAGCGCCTCGTCCTGGCCGCGGGCACTTTCGGCTCGACCTTCCTCCTTCTCAAGAACAAGGCGAACTTCCCCGGGTTCGATCCGCCCCGGCTCGGACAATCCTTCTCGGGGAACGGCGACTTCCTCGGCTTCATCCACCACATCGACCACTCCAAGCCCAGCGCGCCCGACCTGCTGTCTGCGAGTCACGGGCCGGTGATCACTTCCACCATCAGGGTGCCCGACTCGGTGGACGACGGGAACGGTCCCGGGTTCTACATCCAGGACGGGGGCTACCCGGGATTCGCCGACTGGCTCGTCGAGATGACCGACTTCAAGGGCGAGCTGCGCCGGGGGCTCCGATTCCTCCGGCACTCGGTCACGAATTGGCTGTTCCGCCGGCGCAATCCCGAATTCGACTCCCAACTCGAGGCGCTCCTGGGTGACGCGCACCGGTCCGCCGGTGTCCTCCCTCTCCTCGGGATGGGCCTGGACTCCGCTGACGGCGTCATGGCCCTGGACACCGCCGGTCGGCTGTCGCTCCGTTGGGACTCGGGGCATTCAGGGGCGTTGTTCGACGGAGTGATCCGCCAGATGAGGGCCCTGGCGACGGCCATGCACGGGAAACTCACTGTCGACCCGTTGTGGCACATCCACAAGAAACTGGTCACCGTGCACCCCCTCGGCGGTTGCTCGATGGGCACGACGGGGGCCGACGGCGTCGTCAACGAGCACGGTCAGGTGTTTGGGTTGCCCGGACTCGTCATCGCCGACGGTTCCGTGATGCCCGGGCCCGTGGGGCCGAACCCGTCGTTGACGATCGCCGCCCTGGCCGATCGTTTCGCGGACGAATTGGTGTAACGAAGACGGGGGGCTACCCATGAAGGGTAGAAGGTCAGTTGCGTTCGGTGTCATACGCTGAGCGCCGCCTCGCGTACCGAGCCGAAGTGGTTGGAAGCTCGACCAATTGAAGGACCCCGGTAGTCGGTCCTCACGAGGGCCTCATACCGGGGTCTTCTCTGAGTGGCGGGGGAGGGATTTGAACCCTCGACCTTCGGGTTATGAGCCCGACGAGCTACCAGACTGCTCCACCCCGCGGCGGTGACCAGCCAGGTTACCACGGGCCGCCGGCCCCACCGTCGGTGGGCGGCACGCACGGATCCCCGCTAGCGCTGGCGCAGTGCTACCCCGTTGGCGCTCGACGTCGTGGTGGAACCGGTCTTGCTGCCCGAACCGGAGCTCGCGCTGGAGTTCGTACCGGCGGCGGCTTGCTGCAGCTGTTGGATGATCCCCTCCAGCGCATTGACGTCGTTCTGGTACTTGCCCAGATTGCCCTGCGTGAGGTCCGTCTGGATCTGCTGGGACAGGCTGTTCGCCGAATTGATGAGCGATTGGATCTGCGCCGAGACGGCCGACGGCGCCGATGACGACGGTGAAGGCCCTTGGGGGCCACCAAGGGGCACTGAGGCCTGGAACACCGTCTCGAGGGCCTGCTCCAGCGTGTCCCCCATTGCCACCTGGCTACCGTTCGAGCCGCCGTACACGGCGATGACCTTCTGGAGCACGGGGAGCTGGTTGCGCGAAGACTCGACGTAGAGCGGCCGGAAATAGAGCATCGACTGGTTCACCGGGACCATGAGCACGTTCCCCAGGATGACGCTCGAGCCGTTCTGGTTGAGCAGGCTGATCTCCTGCGACACCGACGGGGTCGCCGATATGCGCGCGTCGATGAGGGCGGGCCCGTCGAAGGCTTGGCCCCGCGGGGTGACGAATACGGTGAGCTTCCCGTATTCGCCGGGATCCGACCCGGCCACGATGAAGCCCGACAGCGTCTGGATCTGGTCGCCCTGCGACACCGGTACGAAGGCGTCCATCAGGTTGAACGACAGGCCCTGCTCACCGGGGACCTGGAGCACCTGATACAGCGGCGCCATGCGGGCCACCTGCCCGGTGGTCACCGTCTGGCCCTGGGCGTTGGTGGTGTAGGTCTGGGCCAGCGCCGCGGACGGGGACCCGGCGCCCGGTGTCTGCGAGAGATTCCAGGCGTCGGTGGCGTTGTAGAAGGCCGCGGCCCCGAGGATGTGGTACTTCCCGTAGGCGGCGGCCTGCACGGTGAAGAGGTCCTCGGGGTAGCGCAGGTGGGTACGGAGGTCGGCCGGCATCTTGGACCCGGGCGTGAACATGCCGGGGAAGGCGTGCTCCCAGGTCTTCAAGATCGGGTCGGTGTAGCTGCGCGTGGTCATGTCGTAGAAGGTCATGGCCCCGCTGTAGGCATTCACCACGATCTTCACCGAGTTGCGGGCGTAATTGAAGCTCTTCTGCAGGCCGCTCCCCTGCGGCAGCGGACCGGTATCGACCATCTGGGCGTAGGGATAGTGGTCGGTGCTCGTGTAGGCGTCCTGCACCCAGTAGAGCTGGCCCCCCACCAGTACCGGGTAGGGGTCGCTGTCGAGGCTCAGGAACGGTGCCGCCTTGCGGGCGGCGTCCTGGATGTTCGTCAGGAACAACACCCGGGAGTGGGGTGTGACCAGGTTCGAGATGAACATGTTGAGGTCGTTGAAGCGAAGCGCGAAGGCCAGCCGTCGCCCGAAAGAGCTGAGCTCGACTCCCCCGCTCCCGTGGTATTGGGTCTCGACGTTCTGCCCCGAGGCCGTCTGATAGTCGATCTCGGGCTGTTTGGTGTCGGCGATGACGTAGTTGGGCTCGGTCCCGTCGTTGTTGAGCCCGTAGTACACGGACGGCTGGTTGAGGTGAGGTAGGCCGGGGCCAGAAGTGGGCGGTACGTCCCCGATGGAGAAGACGGGCTGGCCGCTGTCAGACACCAAGTTGGCCGGCGAGGCCATGAACCCGTAGCCATGGGTGTACTGCAAGTGGGTGTTGACCCATCCCTGAGACGGAAGGTCGTTGTCGTTGATCTGGCGGACGCCCACCACCATGGGCGTGAGCGACCCGTTCACCAGATAGCGGTCGAGCGACAGCGTCTGGAAGTCGTAGTACGAACGGATGTCCTGCAGCTTCTGGTACGTCAGACCCGTGAGCTCGGGGTCCCACAACCGCACAGCGTCGAGCGTGGACGCGTTCTGCGACAGTGATTGGGAGGTCAGGTTCTGCGTCGCCGGGAACGACTCGGTCTTGATGCCGGTCAGGTTCATCGCACCGCGGGTGGCCTGGATATTGCGGGCGATGTACGGCTTCTCCAAGGTCGCCTGGGCCGGGTTGACCTTCAATGCCTGCACGATGGCCGGGTAGATGGCACCCACCACCAGCGCCACGAAGGCCCACAGCCCGACGGCCAGCACCGGCAACGCCCAACCGCGCCGCCAGATGTTCACCACCAGGATCACCACGGCCAACACGGATATCCACATGAGCAGCGTCAGGGCGGGTAGCCGCGCGTGCACATCGGTGTAGCCGGCGCCCTGGACATAGCCGTTCTGCGACAGATCGAGGCCGTAGCGGGCAAGGACATAGCCGAACACTTTGACCAGGGCCATGAGCGCCAGCAGCACGGAGAGGTGCACCTTCACGTGGGCCGATACCGACGGGGCGCCCTGTTGCAGGCGGATACCGCCGTTCAAGTAGTGGGAGATCACCGTGACGACGGCGATGACGACCAGCGCCACGAACGACCAGCTCACCAGGAAGGACAAGAACGGCATGGCGAAGACGAAGAATCCGACGTTCTTGTGGAACTGCGGGTCCGACAGGTGGGGAAAAGACTGGGCATTGGAGAAGAGCAGGTAGTTGCTCCATTGCCCCGGAGTGCCCGACGAGGCGATCAGGGCGATGACCAGGGACACGATGGTCCGGACGAGCAGGGCCCGGGGCGCCACCCGCTGCTGGTACCGCCGTACGAGCTCGTCCTCGGGGCCCAGCGCCAGCTCGCTCGGGGCCAGCCGGTCCACCACGGCGAGGTTGACCCACATGGCCACGAAGAAGACGGCGGCGAAGCCGAAGAACAACTCCAGCTTCACCGCGAAGAGCTTGCGCCAGACGCCCGGCAGATGGATGGATCCGAACCACAAGTAGTCGGTATAGAAGGTGGCGATCGAGCGGAGCGACGCGATGAGGAAGATGACGACCACCACCGCCACGACGATCCATATCCGCCT
>DATGGF010000647.1:0-2475 GCA_035308625.1 Acidimicrobiales bacterium
CCCTTCCTTGGTCGTCACCATTGATGCGGGCGAATCGGTGGCCGAGCCGCACGAGGTGCGGCCGAGCGAGCACGCCATGACCGTGGCGGTGCTCCCGGACGGTCACGACGACCCGCTGTCAGAAGCACTGGCCGGCATCGACACCTCCATGGGCGGCGACCTCGGCGACGGGATGTTCGGTGACGCCGACGGCGGGATCCCCAGCGGGCCCATCGAGGACGGGGCCGACGACTCCGGATTCACATCGAGCTTCCCCCCGCTCGCTCGCGTGCTGGTGGAGGGCGAGCGCGTCTCGCTGGCCGACATGCAAGACGTCCTCGAGGAGCGAGACCGGACCGGGCTGGCCATCGCCCGCATCCTCACGGCCCGGGGCCTAGTCACCGAGGCCGACCTCATGTGGGGGATGGCCGAGGAGATGGGCCTCGAGTTCGTCGACCTCGAGGTTCGCAACGTCGACTTCGCCGTGGTCTACAGCCTCCCCGAGGCCACCGCCCGGCACCACAACGTCCTCATCATCGGCACCACCCCGGAAGGCGTCCCTGAGGTCGTCGCCTCGAACCCCACAGACGTGTTCGCCATGGACGACCTGCGGACGTTGCTCGGCCGCAACTTCGTCACGCTCGTGGCCACCCGCTCGCAGATCAACACCGCCATCGACAAGGCGTACAACCAGGGTGGTGATGCCAGCGAGGTGGCCAACACCGCCTCGTCCGACTTCGACGACGTCGAGGAAGATCTCGGAAACCTGCAGGCGGTGGTGGATGACGCTCCCATCGTTCGCTACGTCAACCTGCTCATCCTCCAGGCCCTGAACGAGCGGGCTTCGGACATCCACGTCGAGCCCACCGGGGAGAACCTCCGCATCCGCTACCGGATCGACGGCGTGCTCCACGACGTGTCGACGGCGCCCCGCAACATCGCCGGCGCGGTGACCACCCGGCTGAAGGTCATGGCCGACATGAACATCGCCGAGCACCGGATCCCCCAGGACGGACGGATCTCGCTGACCGTCGGCAGCCGCCAGATCGACCTCCGCATGGCCACTCTGCCGACCATCTACGGCGAGAAGGTCGTCATGCGAGTGCTCGACAAGTCGAACGTCCTCCTCGGATTCGAGGACCTCGGCTTCGACGCGGACCTCCTCGAGGGGTACACGAAGGTCTTCACCAAGCCATACGGGACCATCCTGGTGACAGGCCCGACGGGTAGCGGCAAGACGACGACGCTGTACGCCACCCTGTCGGCGCTCAACAATCCCGACCGCAACATCATCACCGTGGAGGACCCGGTCGAGCTCCGCATCAAGGGCATCAACCAGGTCCAGCTGAACATCAAGGCGGGCCTGACCTTTGCCTCGGCGCTGCGCTCCATCTTGCGGGCCGACCCCGACATCCTCCTGGTCGGCGAGATCCGGGACCGTGAAACCGCGCTGATCTCGGTGGAGGCCGCCCTCACCGGCCACCTCGTCCTGGCCACCCTCCACACCAACGACTCGGCCAGTACACCGATGCGCTTGGTCGAGATGGGCCTCGAGCCCTATCTGGTCACCTCCGCCCTCACCGGCGTCCTCGCTCAGCGTCTGGCCCGGCGGCTGTGCGTGCACTGCAAGGAGGAGTACGAGCCGACCGAGGCCGACGTGGTGGCCGCGGGGTGGAGCCCCGCCGAAGTGTTCGAGGGCAGGGATCACCCGGTGTTCAACCGGGCGGTCGGATGCCAGGCATGTTCCAAGACCGGCTACCGCGGGCGCAAGGCGCTGCTCGAACTGCTGGTGATCACCGAAGAGGTCGAGCGCCTGATCATTGAAGGGGGGACGGCCGATGACATTCACAAGATTGCGGTCGAACAAGGAATGGTGACGCTGCGGCGGAGCGGTCTCCGCAAGGCGCTCGAGGGCGAGACGACTCTCGAGGAAGTGCTGCGGGTGGTCGCATGAGCACCTCCACCACTGCCCGCGCCGAGTCGGCCCGCCGGCTGTCGGCGGCGCTCGTCTCAGGCGGGTATGCCGAGGAGCCCGTGGTGGCTCCCCTCGTCGAAGAGGCCATCAACTCCGGGTCCTCGTTCGCCGGTCTCCTCATCAGCCGGGGCGCGGTCACGGCCGAAGTCGTGCTGGGCATGGAATCGCAGCTGACGCGGCTCCCGGTCGTCGACCTGAACGCCCACCGCCCGGCGGCGAACGCCCTGGAGCTGGCGCCGCTGTCGATGGTCCGGGAGTACGGCGCCGTCGGCTTCGAGCTGCGCGGTGACCAGTTGGTCATGGCCTTCACCGATCCTCCGGGTCCCGACGACCTGCGCAGCCTGTCTGTGCTCGTGGGCCACGACATCGTCCCGGTGCTGGCCGACCCGCTCGCCGTCGAACGCCTGTTGAGCTCGATGGAGCTCGCCGAAGGGAGCGGTGCGGCGGCTCCGGTCGCCATGCCGGTTCCCGCCGGGGTGGGCGCGGTCGCTACCGGAGTGGCCGGCGACGTCGCGGGCACG
>DATGGF010000648.1:0-1507 GCA_035308625.1 Acidimicrobiales bacterium
GCCGTGACCCCCGCCTCGATCTCCGACCCATGGTCCTCGAGACGAGCACCGGCGACGTCACCGTGCACTGCTCGGACACCTTGCACCGGGCCCACCCGCCCGTGGAGCGTCCCCGCAAGGTCGTCTACACGGGCTTCGCCCTCCCGTCGTTCCCTGGTGACCGCGAGCGGCCCGAGAGCGGGAGCGTCCGCACCGCTCGCGCCGCCCTGAGTGATGTGCAGTCGCGGATCGAGGCTTCGGACAACGAGCTGAGTCCGACCCGGTACCGGGCCGGCCGAGGTCGCTGACCGTCCTGCTCCTCGTGGGCCATGCGGCCCGTCGAGCCGGGTCGCCCGACATCATCGACTGCAACGAGCCCCGTCAGCGGAGCTCCACGTCGTCCAGGTACTCCTCACGCCAGAGGGAGCACCGCTCCTGCGGCAGGTGCAGGGCGTGGGTGGGCGCCAGAGCGTCGACGAAGGGACGATCGTGGCTCACCGCCACGATGGACCCGGGCCACGCCGCCAACATGGCTCCGACAGCTTCGACGGAGGCGGGATCGAGGTTGTTGGTCGGCTCGTCCAGCACGAGCAGGTTGGTATGGCCGGCAGCCAACATGGCGAGGCTCAGCCGGGCCCGCTCACCACCCGACAGCGTCCCGGGGAGTTGGGCCACGGTGCCGCCGCTCAGGCCGAAGGAACCGAGGAGCTTGCGGCGATCGACCTCGACCGGGAGCACCGCCTCGTCGATGTTCTCGAGCACGGTTCGATCGGGACGGATCTGCTCGTGCTCCTGGGCGAAATAGCCCACCACGGCCCGGTAGCCGAGCTCGACGGTCCCCTCCGACGGTTTCTGCACCCCGGCGATGCAGCGCAGCAGCGACGACTTGCCGGCACCGTTGCGGCCCACCACCACCATCCGCTGGCCGCGCTCCAGCGCGAAATCGATGTCGTAGAGGACATCATGGGCGTCGTACGAAATGGCCACATGTTGCAGCACGAGGGGAACGGCTCCGGAGCGGACGGGCACTGGGAGCCGGAAGGCGAGCTTGCGCTCACGTTTCGCGACCTGGGTGCGCTGGTCCTGCAGCTTCACCACCTTGCGGTCCAGGATCTTGGCCTTCCGAGCTTGGGCCTCGGTGCTGTGGCGCCACTTGTCGGCCTGGGTCTTCATCTTCTGGATCTGGGCCCCCTCGAGGGAAGCCGCCTTCTGGCGTTGGGCATTGTCCTGAGTCAACTGCGCCCGGAAGCTCGAGTAGTTGCCCTTGAAGGACCGGAGGGTGGACCCCGAGAGGTGCAGCACTTGGGTGATGACCTGGTCCAGGAGCCGCAGGTCGTGACTGACCACCAGCAGCGCGCCGGGGAAGGAGCTCAGCTCCTCCATGAGCCAGCGCTTGGCCGCCAGGTCGAGGTGATTGGTGGGCTCGTCGAGCAGCATCGTGCTCGGAGACTGGAAGAGGACTCGGATGAGGTCGACCCTTCGACGCTGCCCCCCCGACAATGTGGCCAGGTCCTCCAAGAGGACGTCC
>DATGGF010000649.1:0-8474 GCA_035308625.1 Acidimicrobiales bacterium
GACCATCGCCGCCCTCGTGGTGGCGGGGGCGGGGGCGAGGGTGTGCAAGCACGGAGGTCGCGCCGCGTCGTCGGCGGCCGGCTCGGCCGACGTTCTCGAAGCCCTCGGCGTCGTGATCGACCTCGGGCCCGCCGGGGTCGCCCGCTGCATCGAGGAGGTCGGCATCGGGTTCTGTTTCGCGCCTCGCTTTCATCCCGCCATGCGCTTCGCCATCCCCGTTCGTCGTGAGCTCGGGGTGGCCACGGTCTTCAACTTCCTCGGCCCGCTGGCCAACCCGGCGCGGGCGGGTCTCCAGGTCGTCGGGGTGAGCGACCCCGCCATGGCCGAGAAGATGCTCGGCGTGCTCATGGCCAACGGCGCCACCCGGGCCATGGTGGTGCACGGGTACGACGGCCTCGACGAGCTGTCCACCACCGGGCCGAGCGCTGTGCTCGAGGCGGCCGCTCCTGGTCCCGGCGCGGTCCTCGACGTGCGTCGCACCGTGGTCGACCCGGCCGAGCTGGGCTTGGCGCCAGCCGCCCTCGACGACCTGCGCGGCGGCGACGCGGCCGCCAACGCCGAGGTCGTGCGCCAGGTGCTCCGAGGTGAGCAGGGACCCCATCGCGACATCGCCGTGCTCAACGCGGCCGCGGCGCTGGTGGTGTGTGGCCGCGCCACCGATCTGGCCGACGGGATGGGACAGGCGGCGGCGGTGCTCGACGACGGCCGGGCCGAAGCGGCGCTCGAGGCGCTGGTGCGTGTGTCGCGTGCCGCCACCGCCATGGACGGCGAGGCCTAGCGGCCTGGCTTCGGGGCGGCATCAATCGCCGGGGCCGAGCTCCCACATGGCTTCGAGGTCGTGGCGGCTATAGGCGCGGAAGGCCACCAGCGTCGTGCTCGACTCGATCCCCTCCAGGGTGTCGATGCGGCCGGTGACCACGTCGACCAGGTCGTCGTGACGGTGCACCCGGACCACCGCCACCAGGTCGGCTACGCCACCGGCCACCGAGTACACCTCGGTCACCCCGGGGAGCTCGGCCAGCTCCTCGGCTAGGGACGCAATGCGTGCCGGCTCGGCGTCGATGAGGACGAAGGCGTGCAGCATGTCCCTGACACTACGGCGCGGCGCGAGGCGCCCCTAGGACGCAGCCAGGATCGACGGCTCGGCGCGCTTGGGGATGGGGGCCAGCCGGCCCGGCAGGTCCAGGAGCTCGCCCAGATGCTCCACGCCGAAGCCGGTGGCCTGCTCGATCAGGCGGTGGAGCAGGTCCGCGGTGGCCAGGGCATCGGCCAGAGCCCGGTGCGCCGGCCGGTGCTCCAGGTGCAGGGCGCGGGCCAAGGTGGACAGTGCGCAGTCGGGCACGACGTCGCGCACGAGGCGCCGGGCCAGCTCCAGGGTGTCCACGCACGGGTTCGACAAAGCCGGCCGGTGACACTGGGCCAGCGCGGCGTCGAGGAAGGCCAGATCGAACGAGACGTTGTGGCCCACCACCACGGCACAGCCGACGAAGTCGGCGAAGGCCGGGACGACGAGCCCCGGTGCCGGCGCGACTTCGACCATGGCATCGGTGATCCCGGTCAGCTCAGACACGAATGGGGGCACGGCACAGCCGGGATCGACCAGGGTCTCGAACGTCCCCAGTTGCTCCCCGCCCTGGAAGACGGCCGCGCCGATCTCGGTGAGCGCGGCCACGCCCGGTGCCGCCCCGGTGGTCTCTACATCGAGGACCACGAACGTCACCTGGTACAGCGGGGTGTCCGGATCGGCGGTGCCGATCGGCCCGAGGGACGCCATTGTCTGCAGGGTACGCACGGGGGTGTGACAGCGGGCGGATGCGCGGCCCGGAGGACGGGAAAACGGCGTTGCTAGGGTGACGCGGTGAGCTCGGCCCGCTACCGCTGCGACGGCTGCGGCAATCTGACCCGCTTCGACGTCGTCACCGATCGGCGAACCCGCGCCTTCCACCACTACACGGTGGGTGGTGCGCTCACCGTCGAAGAGGAGGAGGTGCTGGCCGAGACGGTGGCCGAGGTGTCGTGCCGGTGGTGCGGGCACGGACGCGCCATCGAGGTGCTCGACGAGGAGCCTGGGGCGGACTCGGGCGTCGGGCCCGCAGGCGCTCGGGGCGAGCCGGGCTCGCCGTCACACCCTTCTGCCACGCTGTCGGCGACGACCAGTGACCGGGAGCCCGGCGACGGGTGACCGAACTCCAGGGGGTTGCCATGGACAGTGCGACGATCGCCATCAATTGCGACGACTGCAGTCTGCACGACAGCGTCGCCTGTGACGACTGCCTCGTGACGTTCGTGCTCGGCCGGGACCCCGACGATGCCGTGGTGGTGGACGCTGACGAAGCCCGCGCCCTGCGGTCGCTCTCGCGCGCCGGGCTGGTCCCCGCTCTGCGTTTCACCAGCCGGCGCGACGAGCGCGCCACGGGGTGAGCCCCCGCCACCTGCTCGTCACCAACGACTTCCCGCCCAAGGTCGGCGGGATCCAGGTCTACCTGTGGGAGCTGTGGCGCCGGCTCGATCCGGCGTCGTTCGCCGTGCTCACTGCCTCGTCGGACCCCGAGGACAGCGCCTTCGACCTGGAGCAGGCCGCTGCCGGGTTCCAGATCATCCGCAGCGAGCAGCGCGTGCTGCTCCCGACGCCTCCGACCACGGCGCTGATCCGACGCGTCGCCGCTGACGTCGGCGCCGAGCTGCTCGTCGTCGACCCCGCGTTCCCTCTCGGTCTGGCGGCCATGCGGGCGGGGCTGCCGTACGCCGTCGTGCTCCACGGGGCCGAGGTGACGGTGCCGGGCCGATTGCCGATGACCCGACGCGCCCTGGCGTCGGTGCTGGGCGGGGCCCGCTTCGCCATCTGCGCCGGGGGGTACCCGGCCGCCGAGGCGCGGCGTGCCGCCGGCGACCGGATGCCGCCGGTGGTGGACGTGCCTCCCGGAGTGGACACGGGTCGCTTCGTGCCCCTCGACGCGGCCGGGCGCGCCGTGGCGCGAGCGTCGCTGGGCTTGCCCGTCGATGCCCCCGTGGTGGCGAGCGTCAGCCGGCTCGTGCCGCGCAAGGGGATGGACGTGCTCGTCGACGCCGCCGCCGCTCTGGCCCCGGCGTTCCCGTCGCTGGTCGTGGCCATCGCCGGCGACGGCCGGGACCGCGCCCGGCTCGAGGCCAGAGCCCGGTCGAAGCAGGCGCCGGTGCGGTTCTTGGGCCGCGTCCCCGACGACGCGCTCCCCGCCCTGTATGGCGCGGCCGACGTCTTCGTCATGGCCTGTCGCAACCGGTGGCTGGGGCTCGAACAGGAGGGGTTCGGCATCGTCTTCCTCGAGGCGGCGGCCGCCGGAGTACCCCAGGTGGCCGGGCGCAGTGGCGGCGCCGGCGACGCGGTGGAGGACGGGCGCACCGGGCTGGTGGTCGAGCACCCGCAGGACGCGGGGGAGGTGGCCCGTGCCCTGCGGCGCCTGCTGGCCGACGACGACCTGCGCCGGGGCATGGGCCGGGCCGCCCGGGAGCGGGCCGAGCAGTCCTTCGGCTACGACCACCTCGCACGTAGGCTGGCCGCGGCGTTTGCCGGCGTGCCAGGCTGACCCGGGCGGCCCCGACGGGCCGCAGGGCCACGAATGGGCGGCAACTCGATGACGGACAGGGAGAGCTGACCGTGGCGGAACAGGCCACCGAACACATGGTCGTCGCCGCTCCTCCGGAGCAGTGCTTCGCCGTGGTCAGTGACGTCGAGCGGTATCCCGAGTGGGCGGCAGACATCAAAGAGGTGATCGTCCAGAGCCGCGACGGCGAGGGACGGCCGCTGGAGGTCACGTTCCGGGCCGCCGCCTTCGGACGCAGCACGAGCTACACCTTGGCCTACGACTACTCCGGCGTGCCGCAGTCGCTCGCCTGGAAGCAGACCCGGGGCGACCTCACCTCCAAGCTCGATGGCGACTACCGCTTCGCCGCCGCCGGCGAAGGCTCCACCGAGGTGACCTACACGCTCGAGGTCGAGTTGCGCGTCCCTCTGCCCGGCTTCATCAAGCGCCGTGCCCAGAGCCGGATCATGCACACGGCGATGGAGGAGCTCAAGAGCCGGGTCGAGTCCTCCCTCACGACGTGAGGTGACCGGCGCGGCGCCGGGAACGGAGAGCCCGACCACGGCGGTGACGCTGGGCATCGATGTCGGTGGCACCAAGATGCTCGGCCTGGCCCTCGGCTCGGCGGGCGAGGTGCTGGCCGAGGATCGCCTCCCCAGCCCGCACCCACTGGTGGCCGCACCGGGAGACCCCGAGGCGGCGGCCGCCCTTCTCGAAGGGCTCGCGGCATTGGTCGAGCAATTGGCCCGCGCCGTCGCCGACCGCGGTGCACCGGCGGCCACCTCGATCGGCGTCGGGGTGCCGGGCCTGGTCGACGACACCGGACGCCTGCGCTACGCCCCCAACCTGCCCGCCGGTGACGGCATGGAGGTGGCGGCCCGGCTGGGCGAGCGCGTCGGGTTGCGGGTGGTGGCCGACAACGACGCCACCTGCGCGGCGGTAGCCGAGTGGGTGCTCGGTGCCGCGGCCGGCGCCACCGACGCGGTGATGGTGACGCTCGGCACGGGCATCGGCGGCGGCCTCGTGTGCGGCGGCAAGGTCATGCGCGGAGCCAACGGCTTCGCCGGTGAGATCGGCCACATGGTGGTGGACCCGTCGGGGCCGCAGTGTTCGTGCGGGCGCCGGGGGTGCTGGGAGCGTTTCGCCTCGGGGAGCGGCCTGGCCCGCCTGGCGCGCGAGGCGGCCCACGCGGGACGACTGGCGTCGGTCGTGCACCTGGCCGGCGACGATCCCGACGCCGTGCGCGGCGAGCACGTGGCCGAGGCGGCCGCGTCGGGTGACGCCGAAGCCCAAGCCGTGCTCGAGGAGCTCGGCTTCTGGATCGCCCTGGGGTTGTCCAACCTCGCCCTCGCCCTTGATCCCGAGGTCATGGTCATCGGCGGCGGGTTGTCCGACCTCGTGGCCGGGATCCTTCCCTCCGTGCAGCAATCGATGGACTCGATGCTGTGGCCCGCCTCCACCCGGCCGCAGATCCGCATCGCACCGGCAGCCCTCGGGGAACGGGCCGGGGCCATCGGTGCAGCGCTGGTGGCCCGCGAGGACGATCGCTACGGCGCCGGCCGCTCGCGGCGCGCCGGAGCAGGGACGCACGGGGCTCCACAGACCGGGCGCTAACCTTTCGCGATGGAATTCCGTCGCATCAACGGGCTGCCGCCGTACGTCTTCGCGCAGATCGACGCGCTGAAGCTGGCCGCCCGCCGAGCTGGTCGCGACGTGATCGACCTCGGATTCGGCAACCCGGACATCCCCTCGCCCCAGGTGGCGGTGGAGAAGCTGGCCGAATCTGTCCACAACCCACGCAACCACCGCTACTCGGCCAGCCGGGGCATCCCCAAGCTGCGTCAGGCGGTGTCGTCGCTCTATCTCCGGCGCTTCGGCGTCGAGCTCGACCCCGACACCGAGGTGGTCACCACCATCGGGGCCAAAGAGGGCCTGTCGCACCTGATGTGGGTGTTGCTGGGCCCCGGCGACAGCGCGCTAGTCCCGTCGCCGTCGTACCCCATCCACATCTACGCGCCCCTGTTCGCCGGCGCCGAGGTCCGCCAGGTGCGGCTGGAGAACGCCGGCGACGTGGAGGACACAGCCGGGTCGGAAGCCTTCTTCGAGAACCTCATGGAGTCGTGGGGCTCCGCCTGGCCCAAGCCGAGGGTCATCGTGCTGTCATTCCCCCACAACCCGACCACCACGTGCGTCGACCTGGCCTGGATGACCCGCCTGGTCGAGTTCGCCAAGGAGCACGACGTGGTCCTGGTCCACGACTTCGCCTACGCCGACATCTCGTTCGACGGGTACCACCCGCCGTCGATCCTGCAAGTGCCGGGGGCCAAGGACGTGGCCGTGGAGCTGTACTCCATGACCAAGTCGTTCTCCATGGCCGGGTGGCGCGTCGCCTTCCTGGTCGGCAACGCCCAGGTTGTCGCCGCCCTGACCAAGCTGAAGAGCTATCTCGATTACGGGACGTTCCAGCCCATCCAGATCGCGGCCATCGTGGCTTTGAACGAGGCGCCTGACTACCCCAAGGAAGTGAACGAGACCTACAAGGCGCGGCGCGACACGCTGTGCGAGGGCCTCAACCGCATCGGCTGGCAGCTGACCAAGCCCAAGGGGACGATGTTCGTGTGGGCCCCCATCCCGGAGCCGTACCGGGAGATGGGGTCGCTCGAGTTCTCCTCGTTCCTGGTGTCCGAGGCCGAGGTGGCCACCTCCCCCGGTGTCGGCTTCGGGCCCGGCGGCGACGGCCATGTGCGCTTCGCCCTCATCGAGAACGAGCAGCGCATCGGCCAGGCCGTGCGCAACTTGCGCCGGACGCTCACCAAGCTGCAGTAGGAGGCCGCGTTCACACCGCCCGGCCCAGCCGGCGGCGCGCCGCGGCGGGGGAGAGGATCCCCTCGAGGCAGAAGGCGACAGTGGCCACCGCGGCTTCCTCGGCCGGCCGGCCCTGCTCGAGGACGAGGACGCGGGCCATGCGCTCGGTCACACCCAAGATGGCATGCGCCAGCACCAGCGGGTCGTCCCGCCGGATCAGCCCGGCGTCTATACCGGCCTTCACGTGCGGCAGGGCGTCGGCGACAGCCTGCTCCTCGCCCACGCGAATCAGGGGGGCGAAGGTCTCTTCGGTGCGGGCGAATTCCAACAAGGTGAAGAGCTGGCGGTTGGCGTCGAGCCATGTGACCGACGCCCGGATCCCCGCTTCGATCCGGCGCACGGGATCGGGCTCGTCCTCGATGGCGTGACGCTGGGCTCGCCTGAGGTCCCGCTGGGCATCGACGAGGATCTGGCGGAACAGCTCCTCTTTCGACTCGAAGTACCAGTAGAAGACGCCCTTGCCCACGCCGAGTCCGTCCACCACGTCGGTGACCGACGTCGGGTGGTAACCCTGCGAGGCGAACAAGCGGGCGGCGAACTCGATGAGCTCCTGGCGCCGTCGCTGTCCCCGGGCGGTGAGGCGGCGGGCCATGGTGCGAAACGCTAGCAAGCGCCCTTGCCCGCACTGTGCCTGCGTGCCGCGCGCACGAGGTGACGCATGGCGATGAATGGCGTGTGAAGATCAGTTGAAGCGGTTTGCGGCTCGGGGTCGGCGCGGTACCGTGAGGTGTGGCCTACCGGGTGCTGAAGCTCCTGCTCACCCCGATCTTCCATGTCCTGTGGCGGGTGCGGGTCGAGGGCGCCGAGCACGTGCCCGACGATGGCCCTGTCATCCTGGCCCCCAACCACGTCACCTTCCTCGACTCGTTCTTCATGCCGCTGGTGGTGCGTCGTCGTGTGACCTTCGTGGCCAAGGCGGAGTACTTCGACTCGTGGAAGACGGCATGGTTCTTCCGCGCCGTGGGCCAGATCCCGATGCGTCGCGAGGGTGGCAGCGCGTCGGAACGGGCGCTGGCCGCAGCGCGCGACGTGTTGCGCCAGGGCGACGTGCTCGGTATCTACCCCGAGGGGACACGATCGCCCGACGGCCGGCTGTACCGGGGGCACACCGGGGTCGCCCGCCTAGCTCTGGCGTGCGGGGCACCGGTGGTGCCCGTGGGCCTGGTGGGCACCGACAAGGTGCAGAAGCCGGGTTCGAACGTGCCCCGCCTGTTCAAGCGGGTGACCGTGCGCTTCGGCGAGCCGCTCGACCTCTCGCGCTTCGCCGGCGACGCCGCGTCCGACCCGCTGACCTTGCGAACCGTGACCGACGAGTTGATGTTCGAGATCCGGCGGCTGAGCGGCCAGCAGTACGTCGACCACTACGCCAAGCGGCACGGCGTGGTGGGAGGCGCGGACGTTGCCGCGTTGGTGCCGACGGCGGTCGAGAGCGGGGGCTCGCCTCCCGCGTCGCCCCCAAACCCGCCGGCGCCGCAACCGAGCCGAGCCGGGCGAGCGCCCTCGGCCGCCTGATCGGGCCGCAACCCGGCGGCCTGAGCAGGCGGCTCAGAAACGGTCGGTGGGGCCGGCCTCCGCCTGCGTGTCCGGGCCCGGCCGGGCGTCAGCCGATGAGAGCGCCCGCCACAGGGCGAAGTAGCTCGGATAGGTGAGCCCGGCGGTGACGTAGCCAGCTTGTTCGAGCTCGGCATGGAACCGGGGCAGGTTCCGCCACGGCACCCCCATGTCGACGTGATGGGCCAGGTGCCACCCGGTGTTGTAGGGCACGAGCCAGAAGCGGGCCAGCCACGACTGGCGGATGTTGTGCGTCGTGACGCGCCGGTCCTTGCTGGCCTCGAGGCCGCCGTGCTCGGCGATGGAGCGCAAGCGGTTGAGGACACGCCACTGCGTCATCCACGGGAGCCACCAGAAGAGCGGGTACACCCACGCCCGCCCGGTCGCGAGCCCGGTGGCGATCCAGAGCACGGCCTGGGTACCGAGGATCGACAGCACCACCGGCCGGGCGGTGGGGGAGCGCACGGCCTGGCACAGCGTCTTGAAGTTCTTCCACCC
>DATGGF010000650.1:0-6006 GCA_035308625.1 Acidimicrobiales bacterium
CGCGCCTCGTGGCCGGACGCAGCCTGGCCGGCGCCGACGACATCACTTCGGTGCTCCACCACCGGGTCGACCGCTGGACGAGCTCCGCGGCCGGCCGGAGCCGACCGGGGAACCTGATCGCCGGGCTTATCCCGAGAGCCCAAGGAGTCACCGACCCTGAGCTCGCGACGGCACTGGCCGAGCGGGTCCTGTCGATGGAGGACCGTGCCAGGACCCTGGCGGCACAGGCGGTCGAGGCCGGCAGTCCTTGGGTCACCGGGCTCGGGAACCCACCGTCCGGGCCGGCACGGCGGGAGCGGTGGTTGCGCGAGGTATCGATCGTCGCCGCCTACCGGGACCGCTGGCACCTCACCAGCCAGCGACCCCTCGGCGCCGAGACCGACGTGAGCAGCATCGAGCTGCAGACCCAGCGCCGCCGGGCGCAGGTCGCGATGCAGCGGGCCGTCGCCATCAGCCGAGCCGAGACCAAGCAGCCGGCCGGCTCCGATTTCGAGGTCGAGCTATCCGGAGGAAGGGGAGTCGAACGATGAGGAACCGCACTGACGCCAAGGGCCTCGCCCGCTGGGAGGGTGACACCCGCCAACGGGCAACTGATGGTGGCCGCGGGACCTCGATAACCCTCTGCGCTCGCTCCTCCTCGACCGTGAGCCAGCCGTCTTTGTTCGTGGCTCCTTCCAGCCGTCTTGCCAATGAGCTACTCCGACCGCGCCATCGTCACGAGGTTCCCTTGAGAGCGAGCTCGTCGGCACGCGAACGCGGGCTCGGGCCCTTGCCCGCGCCGGGATGGTCGGCGTGCTTCCCCACGAGATTGACGTACTCGGCCGGGACGGGCCTCGTCGGCGTTGGCTTGGGGATGGACTCAGCCCTGGGGATGTGGTGGCGGAGACGTTGGCCCTTGAAGGACGCTCCGAAGTACGTGGAGGCAATCGCTCGGCTCACGGCCTCCGCCAGCCTCGGCGGCGTCGCGTTGCCAACCTGGCGTACCTGCTCGCGATGGGCCCCCTCGACCACCCAATCAGCCCTGAAGCTTTGCAGCCTCAGCAGCTCTGGGATGACCAGAGGACGATTGTCCCAGTGGAAGGGGCCCGTCGACGGTCCCGGTTGCGCGGGCAGGGTCCACGACGGCTGGTCCTTTGCGAGCTTTAGGAGAAACGACCAGAAGCGAGTTCGGTAGCCGAACAGCGGTCGACCCCCGCCGTTGCGGGTGTGCCACAAGTAGTTCTCGCCCTCGGGGATTGAAGGAAGAAGGTCTGCCCACTTTCCGACGGCCTTTGGCGCGTTCGGCACCTCGATGCGGCCGATGGCGTCCCAAGCGCAGATCGGATTATCAGCGTGGCTTGCCCGAGGCCACGTCGGCTCCTGGCCTTCACGGCTCATGATGATGATGGCCCGCTGCCGGTTCTGCGGGACCCCGTAGTCGGCGGCGTCGACGATCCGACGGCCGGCCGAGTATTGGGTGCCCTGTCGCTGATTGATGCCCTTGAGCGCGCGCTCGATCTCGACGAGCGCGGAGACGGGACCTTGCACGAAGCCAGCGACGTTCTCGATAAGCACAACGTGTGGCAGGAAGATCTCGACAAGATGAAGGAAGTCGCGCAGGCAGTGGCTACGCACGTCCTCGAGCCCGGTGCGCGCAGAGGCGGACCATTGCGCAGCCTTCGAGAACGGCTGGCATGGAGGCCCGCCGGCGAGCACCGACAGCTCCCCCTGCTTTAGACCGAGCTGGCCCGGGGTGAGAGTTCGGGCCAGCACGCTGATGTCCCCTGGCTCTAGCAGCGGCCAACTTTCGCCGCGGTTCTGCTTCAGCGACCGGCGCGCCGTGTCGTCCTTCTCGATGCAGCCAACATGGTGAAAGCCGGCGGCCTCGAGCCCGAGATCGAGCCCCCCCAGGCCGGTGAAGGCCGAGAGGGCCGTCAGCCGATCAGCCTCGCGAGGCACCGATCTCCGTCCGGCTTCTCAACGCCGAGGTCACCGTCTTGACGGCGTCTTCGACTTGAACGTGCTCCCATAGGCGCAGCACCTGCCAGCCAGCCGAGATGAGCGCGTCGTCAACCCGAGCATCGCGTACCCGGTTGCGTGTGAGCTTGGCTGACCAGTACTCCCTGTTCGTCGTCGGCCGGGTCCCATGCTCGGGACAGCCGTGCCAGAAGCAGCCGTCGACGAAGACCGCCAACCCCTTGCCGGGAAACACCACATCGGGCGTTACCCGTACGGCGCCGACGTCGATTCGCAGGTGCTTTCGAAACCTCAGGCCTCGTCGGTGCAGTGCCGAGCGGATGCGAAGCTCCGGAGAGGTGTCCACCTTGCGGTTCGCCCGCATGATCGCGGTCACGGCCGGGCTCGACGAGGTGGGGTAGGCGAGAGCGTTCGCAGATCCGACGTCGCCTGACGGGTCTACGGTTTCTCGGACACGCGCTACCGACCGCATGACAGCAAGCTAGCTCACCCTAGTCACACGGGTGTAGTTCTGATGGTCACTCCAGGACGCGTCGCGCCGCCTCGAAGATGAAGAGATAGTCGCTGGCGCTCCGGGGGGCCCGTCGCCCGATCCGTATGGCAGAGAGGCTCTCGATCCAGCCGCGCTCCACCTCCTCCGGGCTCATCTTCCAGCGGGCTGCTTCGTTGGTGACGGCGTCTCGAAAGGCGATCGATGAGCGAAACTCCTGGAGGGCTGCGGGCAGCCGGGGCTCGCCAGGCTGCTCCGCCTCGATCCCGAGCAGCTCGTTGAGGGACACCCCGAGGGCGGCCGCCAAGGCGGTCAGCGTGTCGAGGGTCGGGTTAGCGAGCTTCCCTCGCTCGAGGTCGGAGAGATAGGCGATCGAGATGCCCGAGACCTCAGAGACATCCCGAAGGGTCACGCCTCGGTCGCTGCGCCAACGACGAAGGCGATCGCCGAACTGGCTGGGGGTGTCAGCGACGGGGCTGCCGCCCGCCTTGCTTCCCTTCTTCGTCCCAGGCGAAGGAATGGCCACCTCGATTCAGTTGACAGCGAATCTGCTGAGACCTAACGTAGAGATCGATGAGTTTCGCTACCACCGTACATCGGGACCGCCAGCCGAGCAAGGCAATCACTGGCTCCCTCCCGCCAAGGCGGGCGACCGCCGAGCCGGTGTGGGGGGACGTCCTGGGCAGGTTCGCGGCGGCGGCCCTGCGGTTGAGGCCGGTGCGGATCTGCCTGGTCTCACCATGGCTGACCGACACCGACCATGGCCGGCTCCGGCTGCTGGCCCGGCACGCCGACGCGCAGCGCGCGGAGCTGGTCGCCGTCATCCGCGCGCCGTCCACCCGTGCCGGCGAGCAGGCGCTGGAGACGGTGCGCTCGGCCCGATCGCATCGGATCCTCGTCAGCGACACTCTTCACGCAAAGATGTACATCTGCCAAGAGCTCGATGGACGGGGGGTGGCGCTTGTGGGGTCCGCCAACATGACGGCAGGTGGGGCTCGCCTAGCCGAGGCCGGTGTCCTGCTGCGCCCCCTTGCCGAGAGCAGCCTCATCGATGACCTCATCCGCGTGGCTCTCACCCAGCTCGGTGCCCAACCGCTCGTGATCAGGAGGTCGCGATGAACTTGCGAGAGTACTACCACCTCAAAAGGGACACCTTCAGCGTCAACCCTGACACCGACGCCGAGTGGTACTTCGGGAGCGCGGACCTCGAGGGCCGGATTCGCGAGCGGATTCTGAGGGACCTCAACCAGGACCGCGCAGTCCCGAAGTTCATGATCCATGGCGCGTACGGCGGCGGAAAGACGCACAACCTGCGTCACATCGAGTACGTCCTCGCCACCGATGGGTCGCTGCGCGATGGCCTGCCGCACATGCGCTCGCTGCGCTACGAGCTCGCTCCCATCCGCAGCAAGGAGCGCTGGACGACCGTGCACACGAGGATCATGAACGCCATCGGCTTCGAGGTCGTGCGTGACGCCGCCGCGACCGTCCTCGGGACCCCCGAGCGCGCTATCGACCCCCTGCCGTACCTCTTGGAGGAGCGGGTCCTGCGCTTCGGGGAGACGGCGATCCAGGCCAGCGAGGCCCAGATCTTTCGGAACATGCTCTTTGGCGGCCGGCAAGCCACCTTGTCGTGGGAGTGGCTCAAGGGCCGGAAGCTGACGGTCGACGAGACCCAGATGCTCGGCACGCAGGCGAACCTGGATGAGCCTGCAGATCTCATCCACGCGCTGTTAAACGTCGCGAGCCTTGTGCGCGCCGGCACCGGGGAGAAGCTGCTGCTCTTGATGGACGAGGGGGAGGCACTGCGTTATCTCACGAGCCCGGACTCCATGATGGAGTTCGAGTACGCGCTTCGCCGCCTCTTTGATGACGACAACGACGTCCTGGGCCTCATCATCGCCTTCGAGCACACGGCCGGTCTCGATCAGGTGCCCGCCGTCCTTCAGTACGACGCGATCCAGCGGCGAGTGGGCTATGAGGACGGGCTGATCGATCTCGCCAGCCACCTGGCGGTCCCCGACAACGCCAAGAGCTTCATCTTTGACCTGCTTGAGCACCTCGTCGATCAGGAGGCGGCTGCCAAGACCATCGAGGAGCAGGGGCTCGTCACCCCGCGGGAGTACTTCCCCTTCGACGAGAACGCCGTCGACCTCGTAGCCGAGTTCGCCTCATCTGACCCGCGCAACGCGCTGCCCAGCCAGATCATCCAGAGGATGCAGAAGGGTGTCCTGAACGCCTGGCTGGCCTTTGGCCAGTCCTCCACACAGCGGGTGCTGGTGGATGAAACAATCATCACGCCCGTCCTCTACCCCCCGACCTGACGCCATGGCACAGCTCTACAAGCCGGAGCCGGCCCTCGGTGGGGGCTCGGCGCCGCTTCGTCTCGGCGACCCGATGCCCGAGGACCGAGCCGAGTGGGTGACGATCGGAAGACTGGCTGAGCTGGGGCCGCGACGCGAGGTGCGTCTGGACCTCACCCGGGAGCACGTGCTCGCTATCGTCGGCAAGAGGGGTGCCGGCAAGTCCTTCACGCTCGGCGCGTTCCTCGAGGGGCTGTGCACGGCGACGCCAGCCACCGCGATCAACCGGATCAGCCAGCAGCGCGCCGCGCTGCTCTTCGACGTGCTCAACATCTTCCAGTGGATGGTGGCGCCGGTCCGTGAGAGGGAGGGGGGATCCGCCCACATCGCCGAGCAGGCCCGCCTCCTTCGACAGTGGGGCGGCCCGATCGAAGTCGATCTCGCGGTCGATCTATGGGTCCCCGCTGGTTACCAGGATCGGGTGACTGGGCGTGCCAACGCCTTCTCCATCCGACCCGGCGACATGGACGTCGGCGACTGGGCCTCTCTCTTGCACGTGGATGCGATGCAAGACGTCATGGGCCAGCTGCTCAGCGCCGTCGTCGACAAGGTGAGCCGACGCGGCTGGGTTCACGGCGGAGCCGCCGTCGCTCCCGAGCCCGACTACGACGTCGCTGATCTTTTGGCGTGCCTCGCTGGTGACGACGACATCCAGCAGGACTATCAGCGGGAGACCCTCCGAGCCCTCCGGCAACGGCTCGGCTCCTACGAGGCGAGCCCCCTCTTCGACCGGCAAGGCACCCAGCTCAACGATCTGCTGCATCCCGGACGGCTCTCTGTGATGCTTCTCTCGGGCGTGCCCGACGACATTCGTCTGGTCGTCATCTTCCTGCTGATTCGACAGCTCCTCTTCGCCCGGGCGGCGGCCTCCGAGGCCGCGAAGTCAGTCGAGCTGGGCTTTGGCGATGACCTCGACGAACGTGGCCGCCTTGAGGCCGTGCTGCGAGGCGCTCCACCGAGAACCTGGGTGGTGGTGGATGAGGCGCAGAACATCTTCCCCTCCGAGCGCCAGACCGCGGCGTCGAGCATCTTGCTGCGCTTCGTTCGCGAGGGTCGAAACTTTGGGCTCTCGCTCGGCTTCACCACCCAGCAGCCGAGCGCGATCGACTCTCGGGTCATGGCGCAGGTCGACACCCTGATCGCTCACACGCTCACGGTGCAAAAGGACATCGTTAACGTCCTGGCCAACCTCAAGTC
>DATGGF010000651.1:0-2292 GCA_035308625.1 Acidimicrobiales bacterium
CGGGATCCAGTACGTCGGCACCATCCCCGGCGCCCGCCATCGCGGGTTGGGCGAGCTCGTCACCCGCTGGGCTACCGACGCGGGATTCGGGTTCGGGGCGGCCGCCGTGGTGCTCGAAGCCTCCGAGGAAGGCGATCCCCTGTACCGGCGGCTCGGGTTCGAAGAGGTGTCGCGTTACCGGTGGTGCCTGGGGCCGCCGCCGGATTGACCGGGCGCGCTCAGGCGGCGGGACGGTACATGACCGGGTGCCCGCTGTCGGCCCGCTTGGCCTCGTACATGGCCAAGTCGGCATGGCCGATCAGTTGGTCGGCGTCCGCCGCCGGGTCGGCGGTCCAGGCCACACCCACACTGGCCCGGCACGCCACCTGGCCGGAGTCCAGCTTCACGGCATGGCGCAGGCTGTCGGCGACGCGCGTGGCGGCCCGCATGGCCTGGGCCGCGGTAGCGATGCCGGGGCACAGCACCAAGAACTCGTCACCACCGATCCTTCCCACCACGTCGCCTTCGCGCACGGCACGCTGCAGCCGGGAGGCCACCACTTCGAGCAGCTCGTCGCCGGCTGCGTGCCCGAAGTCGTCGTTGATGCCCTTGAAGCGGTCGAGGTCGACGAAGATCACTGCGGGGCGGCCGCCGTCGCTGTCGTCGTCGAGCATCTTCTCCAGCGCTTCGACCGTCGACGCGCGGTTGAAACACCGCGTCAACTTGTCGAAGGTGGCCCGCAATCGCAGCTCCTCGCGCATGCGCACGCTGTCGGTCACGTCGGTCACCGTGGCCACGGCTCCCGTGATCTCGCCGTCGTCGGCCACGAGCGCCCGCACGGCCAAGGTGCACTGACGTTGCTCCTTCTCCCCCGGGTCGCCGGAGCTGCCGACGCGCATCTCCACGTCGTTGTCGAGGCCCCCGTGCAGCGCGGCGTCGAAGGCCTCCGTCACCCGGACGGTGTCCTCGGCCACCACCGTCGACAGCTGCGCGCCGTAGGTATCGGCCCGGTCGCGCCCCACGATGGTGTGAAGGCGCTGGTTCGTGTACAGCACCCGGCCCGACGCGTCGACGTGGAGCACGCCGACCGGCAGCGCCTCCGCCAGACGGTGCAGCAGCAGCTCGCGGGCGCGGATGGCCTCGTGGACCCGCATGGGACGGCCGGCATCACTCGATAACGACGCTACGGCGTCGACGCCGACAGCCGGGTCCGACTCGGGGGGAAGGTCGTCCGACAGGTCGCGCATGTCAGCTACCACACAGTTGTGCGCCGGATCGTCGAGCAGGTTGTGGTTCGTCAGCTCGAGCCAGACGAACAACCCGTTGGCGTGGCGGTGACGCAGGCGCAGTGAGCGGGCGGGTCCGGGAGAACCCAGCATCTCCATCCAGTTCTCCACGGCCAGCGTCTGGTCCTCGGGGTGGATGAAATCGAGCGACGTCTTGCCCACCAGGTCGTCAGGTTCGAATCCGAGGATCTCGACCAGCGCGTCGTCGGCGCCGACGATGACGGCGGTCGCCGTCTTGCGCACCAAGGTGCGGCGGTGATGGGCGTCGGGCGCCGCGGCCGCCGAGCCGTCGTCGTTCACCTTGGGGATATCGTCATCCCCAGATGCCGCCTTGAGCTGGGAATTCCCCGCCGCATCCGGCCGAGACCCCCGGCCCGAACCCCTCCGATCGGCGGCGGAGCGTCAGCCCAGGTAGGTGTAGCTGCCCCCCGGGCCGGGCGTGCTCACGCCCGACGGCGTCGACACCACCACGCTGACGGCTCCGGCGGCGCCCGGCGGGGCGAAGGCGACGATCTTGTGGGACGAGATGACGCTGAAGCTGAGGGCGGCTTTGGCCCCGAAGTGCACCGAGAGCGCCCCGGTGAGGTTCTTGCCCGTGATGTTCACCTTGGTGGCCCCTGAGGTGGGGCCCGACGAAGGGGAGAGGGCCAGAACCGACGGCGGCGGAGGCGCCACCAGCCGGATGACGTTGTTGCCGTTGTCGACGATGAGCATGTCCCCCGACGGGCTCACCGCGACCCCGCTCGGGGCATTGAGCTCGGCCTGGGTGGGGCGGCGCCCATCGCCCGAATACCCGGTGTTGCTGTTGCCGGCCACGGTGTAGATGTCGCCGGCGTGCACGGCCACGCCGAAGGGCTTGCCCGTGGCCCCCGCCACCAGGCGGATCACGTTGTTGTTGGAGTCGGCCACGAGGACGTCACCGGCGCCGTCCACGGCCACGCCCTGGGGTGTGTCGATCTGGGCCGTCCGGGCCGAGTGCTTGTTCCCCCGGTACCCGGCCGTGCCGTCGCCCACGATGGTGTAGATG
>DATGGF010000652.1:0-2545 GCA_035308625.1 Acidimicrobiales bacterium
CAGCGCGACCCAGTGGACGGCCGATGGGGCACCGAACGGCGCCCGGAACTCGAGGTGGGTGTTGGCCCTCTTCAAGTACGCGGTGATGGCCGCCGCCCGGCCGACAGCCATCTGGGCAGTTGACTCCCACACCGACCGGAAGCAGAGAACGTGGTTGGCGAGGCCCGTACTGACAGCCATGCACGCCTCGATGACGGGACCGATCTGGCCCGCACCCTCCACGCCCGCCATGAACCAGCTCGTGCGCAGGCCGAGGGCGTCATGGATGTCGACTGTGGTCGCCCCGACGAAGCCCGCCTCACCAGCGATCGGCCCGGGGTAGCTGGCCACGCCGTCGATGTCCCGCGGCTCGAGGCCGGCGTCGGCGATCGCTCGCAGACACCCTTCGATCCCGTGTTCCATTCCGGACCGGCCGGTCTTGCGGCCCGTGTCGGACTGGCCAATGCCGCTGATGACCGCCTTGCCGTCGAAGAGTGGCATCGTCACGTCCCCGCCGGGCGAAACAGCGGGATCCAGACCTCGCCGAGCTCGTCCTGCCAGTGCTCGAACGTCACCTCGACTGCCATCCCGATGCGGACTTCGCCGAACGGACATCCGACGATGTTGGTCGTGAGCCGGACGTCCGGCTCGTCGTCGAGCTCCACGAGGGCGATCAGGTAGGGCGGCGGCCACCCCTCGAACCACTGGTGCTCGGTGACCGTCGACGCGGCAACCGTCGCCCTCCCCGACGTCGCTTCTGGGCCGACCTCCCGGCTCTGGCACCGGTAGCAGGCCGGCGTGGGTGGGTGGAAGAAGTGCCCACACGAACGGCAGCGATAGATGAGGAGTTCCGCTCGCTCGCCACCCGTCCAGAACGACCTGGACTCGGGCGTCACGTCCGGCAGCATCCGGAAGCCCGGACGAACGTAGTGCGTACCGGCGGCCCGCAAGTCTCCGCTTGGCATCGTCATCGGCCAGGAGCGTAGGCCGCCAATCATGTCGGGAGACTGTGCGCCGGGGCCGGAGCGGGGATGCGACTTCCCTGGGATCTCGGCGCCGGACGTCCGTCCCTGCGCTCCCACCTGCAATTCCCGAACGAGGCGGCCAAGTCCCTCGGCGGCTTCCTGGCTGCTGGCCGCCTCGGGACTTCGGGCACGACGCAGAGGCGGCAGGTTTCGGTTCCGTGTCGGTCTACGACCGTCCGTTCCCGCCGACGAACCTGATTTGCGGACGGGCCTCCGCATCAAGCTCCCTTCAGCGGCGAGGGTTCCTGAGGCAGGCCGAGGAGCCGCTCAGCGATCGTGTTGCGCTGGATTTCTGCTGTGCCAGCGCCGATTGTCGACGCCCGCGTCCTCAGGAATCCCCACGTCCAGCGCCCGTGTTCGACCGCGCCGGGATCGGCGCGTTCGAGGGTGCCGCGGATGCCCAGAATGTCGAGGGCAAGAACGTGCAAGTCCTGCTCGAAGGTGCTGTTGAACAGCCGGGAGACGGACGATGCTGGCCCTGGTTCGCCGAGGCGGGCGATATCGGAAATCGTGCGCATGGCGTTGAGCGTCATGATGCGGACCTTGCACTCGAGCGCGGCGAGGCGTTGACGCAGCACGGCATCGCTGGTGGCGCCGGTCACCTTCGCCAGCTCCTCGAGCTCGCTGACCACGCGCCGGTACACGGCGGCCTGATTGAGGGCACCGGCTGCCCGTTCGTGCCCGAGGCTGGTGCGCGTGACGGTCCAGCCTTCGTTCTCCCCACCGATGCGGTTGGCAACGGGCACACCCACCTGGTCGAGGAAGATCTCAGTGAAACCGCTTCCTCCCGTGAGATCCCGAAGCGGCCGGACCGTAACGCCAGGGCTACGGAGGTCGATCATCAGGTAGGAGATCCCCTCGTGCCGGGAGTCCGGGGAGCCGGTGCGCACCAACGTGAAGAGCATGTCGGCGATGTCAGCGCTGGAACTCCACACCTTCTGCCCGGTGACGACGTAGTGGTCACCATCGCGTACGGCCGTGGTGCGCAAAGCCGGTAGGTCCGAACCGGCCTCGGGCTCGGAGAACCCCTGCGCCCACACCACGTCGGCGCGCAGCATCGGGCGGAGGAAGCGTCGCCGTTGCTCCTCTGTGCCGTACTTGATGATGGCGGGGGCAGCGATCTGGACCCCGGTGCCCGGATGGGCGGGCACGCGCGCCCGAGCGATCTCCTGCTGGTACACGACCTGGCGGCTGAACGGGAGGTCCATACCCCCGTAGAGCTTGGGCCAGCTGGGGCCGGCATAGCCGCCGTCGACCAGTACGGCCTGCCAGGCCTTCTGCCAGGCGAGGCGTGGGCTCGCCCCCTTCGGAGGCGCCCCCAGGCTGTGCGCGTCCAGGAATGCCCGCAATTCATCCCGGAACAGCTCGTCGTCGTCGCTCCACGTGAAGTCCATGCCTATGTCGTCCACCACAGGGCAGCGGGTGGGGTGAGAACGAAGTCCTTCAGCATTCGCTCGCCACCTGCCCGACGCGAGTCACCTTCTTATCGCTCCGACTTCCCGCGTCGCTGCAGTGACAACTCGTTGTGGCGGGCCCACATC
>DATGGF010000653.1:0-2444 GCA_035308625.1 Acidimicrobiales bacterium
CCCGCCTCCGGTGCGTTCACCGGCCCGGCCCGGCACGTAGGCCAGCGCCCGGTGTCGGTGGCCGCCGACGACGGGAAGCTCTGGGTCGCCGACGCGGTGGGGAACGCGGTGGTCGTGATCGATCCCCGCACCGGTCGTCCCACCGGAACACCCATCGCTGTGGGCCAGGAGCCCGTGTCGGTGGCGGCCGGTCCCGGTGGCGTCTGGGTGGCGAGCCTCGGCGCGAGCGTCGTGAGCCTGATCGATACCCGGTCGCGCACGGTGGTGGCGTCCGTGGCACTGCCCGGTGGCGCAGTGCGAGTGACGACCGGTGACGGCGCCGCGTGGGTGACGGGCACCAGTGACACCCTGGCCCGCGTGTCACCCAAACCGGTTGGGGTGTCGCTCTCGTGGAAGGCGGTCCGCGTGGGCCAGGGCCCGATCGGCGTGGTCGCTGCGCCCGGCGCGGTGTGGGTAGCCGATGCGGTGGGCGGCGCCGTCAGCCGGGTCGACCCCGTGCACGTGCGAGTCACAGCGACGTACAGGCTCGGCGCCAACGGCGCGGTGACGGGGACCGAGACGGTGCGCGCCGCGCTCGGTCAGGGCACGAGCGACCCGGTGGCCGTGGCCTGGTTCGACGGCTTGCTGTGGGTGGGCGACGGCCGGGCGGCCACGGTCAGCGCCTTCGATCCGGCGACGGGCAAGGCGCACGGGGCGCCGGCCAGGCTGCCCGGCGTACCCCGCCGGCTCGTCACTGAGGACGACCTGCTCCTGGCGGCAACGGCCAACCCCGGGACACTGGTGGCGCTGGGCCCCTCCTGAACGGGCCCCTTGACTTCGGCGTGCTGCGCCGTGACGCCTGAGCGATCAGCTCGACCGGTCGATGGCCAGCGGGTGCTTCGGTTGGTAGAGGCCGAGCGTTCCCCCGCCGGGCAGGGCGACGGTGACCACCGATCCCCACCGGGCCTCTTCGACACCGGAGCACGTCACACCCTTGTCGGTCAGGGACACGATCTCCGCGTGGAGGTCGTCGACCATCAGATAGAGCTGCGCGCCGGGGGCGTCAGCCGGGTGGAAGGCCACCTCGGCCGGCGGTAAGGCGAAGAGCAGCCAACCCCCACCGGCATCGACGGATCGCAGGCCGAGCACGTCGGAGAAGAACGCCCGATCGGCGTCGGCGTCGGTGGAGAAGAAGAGCATGTGCGCACCGAAAGCCATGGCGCCATCTTGTCCCAAGACGGTCCACCTCTGGGCCGAGGGGTCGGGGCACCATGGTCGCGACCACCGTCGAAGGAGGAGTCCGATGGACCACCTGCACGACGCCACCAAGATCGTGCTGCTCTTCGCCGGCGGAATGTTCCTGTGGGCCCTGCTGCTCGGCAGCGTCAAGTACCGGCAGATCCTCAGCTCTCCCGATCATCACGCCCATCCCTACACCGATGTCGCCCACCGCGCCGCGCTGCTCTACAGCTTCGCCCTGGTGCTCATCGCCGTCTTCGTCCAATACGGGCAATGGAGCTATTCGGTGAACCTCGCCGCGGCCAGCGCCATGGCCGTCTACTTCGCCATGGCTGTGGCCGGTTACACGTGGCACGGGCTCAAGAAGGACACGGTGAACCAGTTCACCCGGGCGACAACCGGGCTCAAGGGCTTCATGGTCAGCCTCATGGTGGTGGAGATCGGCGCCTGGCTGGTCCTCGTGGCCGGATTCGCCGACCGCCAGTTCGCGCACTGAAGTTCGATCGGCCCCCGGTCGTATTCGCTCGACATGACGCTCGCCGGCACCCAGTCAGCCGATGGGCGACGCCGGAGCGGCCGGCTCCCGTGGGACCTGGCCGAGATCGTCGGTGTCGGGACCCTCGTCGCCACGGTGGCGCTGGGCGTCTTCTCGGTGGCGGCCGGGATCGCCTATGGCTTCACCTCCGTCAACGAATCGAGCTCCCCCGTGGGGGACGGGGGACAGGCAGGGCCCTCGGTGGTGGAGATGATCCAGCGGTGCACCGCCTGGGCCTCGCCCATCGTCGCCGCCCTCGCCCTCGCCTCCTTGGTGGCCTTGTGGTGGGAGATAGCCGGCCCGTCGTCGCCCACGCGGCGCAACGAAGCCGACGTCGACGCCGGAGCACGTGACGTTGCCGCCCAGGGGCACAGACTGCGGGCTCGCGGCCTGATCCTGGCGGCCATGGCCTTTCTGACCGTGGTGGTCGTCGCCTCTCTGGCCAACATGGCTTCGGCCTTCGACCTCAACACGGGCTATCCCAGCCAGATCGTGGTATCCGGGGATCTGGCCGTCGTCGGCGAGGAGATCGGCACCCTCGTCCTGGGCGCCGTAGGTGTGTTCGCCGGCGTGCGGCTGTTGCGTGTGATCCGGGCTGCGGTGGCGCCGGAGGGGGGCCGCGACTGACCCTACTTGCGGGCGCCCGAAACCTGATTGAGCGCCACCGCTTCTTTGACGAGGGCCTTGAAGG
>DATGGF010000654.1:0-1680 GCA_035308625.1 Acidimicrobiales bacterium
CCGCACCCGAGCACGATCATGCGCGCCACGCGCTCCGGGTACGTGACCCCCCACTCGAGCGCCCGCATCCCGCCCATCGAGCCGCCGATCACCGCGGCCCACGCGGTGATGCCGAGGACGTCGGCGAGTGCCGCCTCCACCGCGACCTGGTCTCGGGTCGTGACCTGGGGGAAGCGCGACCCCCACGGCCGGCCGTCGGGCGCGCCCGACGACGGGCCGGTGGTCCCCTGGCACCCGCCGAGGGTGTTCGGGCACACGACGAACCAGCGATCGGTGTCGACCGGCGCGCCCGGCCCGATCAGCGGGCCCCACCAGCCCGGCGTGGGGTGGCCCGGGCCGGCCTCCCCGGCGGCGTGGCTGTCGCCGGTGAGCGCATGCAGCACGAGCACGGCGTTGTCGGCCGCGCTCGATAGGCGGCCCCACGTCTCGTAGGCCACGGTCACCGGGCCGAACGACCCCCCGAGCTCGAGCGGGAGCGGCTCGTCGGCGAAGACGGTCGCGAACAAGCGCCGGCCCGGGTCGTCGCCCGGCCGCCACGCACCGGTCACCGGGGCCCGTTCGCTGTCGCCGTTCGCCATCCCATTTCCCGAGTTGCTTGGTCAACTTTCGAGGATAGTGTGTGCTCCCACGCCGGCGGTCCGGCGTGGCGGCCCGACCTGGAGGTGACCGGAGATGACGAGCACCGCGACCCCCGTCGACAACGGGGTCAACACCGAGTTCCTGCTCACCGCACGCGACATGCTGACCGCGCAACCGGAGGGCGCCCAGTTCACCTGGCGGGTGACCAACACGTGGGTCAAGGGGACCCACAGCCGCACCAGCGTGGACGGGTTCTTCGGGCTCGGGGCCGAGCAGAAGCACCGCTCCGAGTTCCCGGTGATCGACGGGGACCATCCCGAGCTCTTCCAGGCCGAGGACAACGGGCCGACGCCGGTCGAGCTGCTGCTCGTGAGCCTGGCGAGCTGCCTCACGGCCGGTGTCGCCGCCGTCGCCCAGAACCGTGAGATCCAGCTGAAGTCCGTCGCCGCCACCCTCGAGGGCGACATGGACGTCAGGGGCATCCTGGGGGCCGACCCCGACGTGCGCAACGGGTTCAACCGCATCAAGGTCAGCTACAAGATCGAGGCGGATGCCTCGCCCGAGGACGTCAAGGCCCTCGTGGCACAGTCGCAGAAGCGCTCGGCGGTGTTCGACATCGTCACCAACCCGGTCAACGTCGTCGTCGAGGTGAACTGAACCGGGCGTTGCCAGCGGTCACCACCGTCATCATCGGGGCCGGCCAGACCGGCCTGGCCATGAGCCGGTGCCTCACCGAGCGGTCGATCGACCACGTCGTGCTCGAGCGCGGCGAGGTGGCGAACTCGTGGCGGCGAGAGCGCTGGGACTCGCTGCGACTGCTGACACCGAACTCGCAGAGCAGGCTGCCAGGGCTCCCCTACGAGGGGCCGGATCCCGATGGGTACATGACGGTCGAGGAAGTCGTCGAGCTGATCACCCGCTTCGGGGCCCGCGCACCACTCCGGACGAACACGCACGTGACGTCGTTGCGGCGGGGCGACGGATGCTACGAGCTCACGACCAGTCAGGGGGAGCTGAGAGCGCGCACGGTGATCATCGCGAGCGGCGCGTGCAACGCGGCCGCCGTGCCGGCGTTTGCCAACGCGCTGCCGCCGGACGTCG
>DATGGF010000655.1:0-4065 GCA_035308625.1 Acidimicrobiales bacterium
AGGCGGTGTAGAGGTCCTCCACCTCGAGCAGCGGTCCCTGCAGCGCCTCGGTCGGGGCGAACTCGAGGTGCGCCTTGGGTCGGGGCAGCACTCGGGTGCGGAGGCGAGCGCGGAGGTCCTGCAGGGCCACTAGATGCTCACCTCCTTTACATCGAAGCGGGACCGCAGGCGGTCGCCCATGAGGGTGAGCGCGCTCAGCAGGAGGAAGATGTAGAGCGAGGGCAGCAATGCGGGGTAGATGTTCGTCTGCAGGTTGTTGTTCTGCGTGCCGGCCGAGATGATGTTGCCGAGCGAAGCGGTGGGGAGCTTGATCGACAGGCCCAGGAAGGCCAGCGACCCCTCGATCACGATGGCGAGGGCCACCCCGATCAGAGCGAAGGAGATAGCCGCCGGGACGACGTTGGGCAGGATCTCGCGCGTGACGATGCGCCGGTGGGTGGCGCCCAGCGCCCGGGCCGCCACCACGTAGTCCCGCCCGGTGGCCGCCAGCGTCGAGGCCCGCACCACCCGGAACAGCTGGGGGGCGCCGACGGCGGCGAAGATGATGATCAGCTTGAGCAGCGTGGTCGGCTGCCAGAACGCCTCGACCACCAGAATGGCCAGGAATGGCGGGAAAGCGAGGATCACGAAGGACCCGGCGTTGATGAGGTTGTCGGTGATGCCGCCCCGGTAACCGGCGATCATGCCGAGGGTGCCACCCACCAGCATGCCCAGGGCGACGGAGGCGAAGCCGACCGAGAGCGACACCCGGGAGCCGAAGATGATGCGAGCGAGCAGGTCACGCCCGAGGTCGTCGGTGCCCAGCAGGTTGTGCAAGCTCGGGCCGGTGTTGAGGGCGTTGTAGTTCTGGAAGTTCGGGTTCTTGAGCGGCAGCAGCGAGGCCAGTATGGCCAGTAGGGCCATGGCCACCACCCAGCCCAGGCAGATCCAGAAGAGCACCCCGAGCTTGCGGCGCGCCGGAGCCGTGGCCGCAGTCGCCGGGGGTGCCCGCTCGGCTTCGACCTGGGTGGCCACCAACACGCTGGCCCCCGCGTCGCCAGGGCCCGGCGCGCCTGAGTCGCTGGTGGAGCTCGGATCAGGCACGGCGCACCCGTGGGTCGAGCGTGGTGAGCAGGAAGTCGATGACGAAGTTGATGAACAGGTAGGCGATGGCGGCCACCAGGGCCATGCCCTGGACCACGAGGTAGTCGCGGGCGTTGATGGCGGACCACAGCTGATAGCCGATGCCGGGCAGTTGGAAGATGTACTCGACCACGAAGGCTCCCGTGAACAGCGAGCCGATGCTGATCCCGAGGCCAGCCAACAGGGAGAACGACGAGGGACGCAGCGCGTGACGAGTCAGTACGTAGAAGGTGGACAGGCCCTTGGACCGGGCCATGGTTACGAAGTCCTCCTGCAGCGTGCCCACGAGGTCCGAGCGCAACAACCGGTAGTAGATGGCCACCGATCCGAGAGCCAGGGCGATCGACGGCAGCAACACCGAGCGGAGGTTGTCGCCGAAGCTCTGCGACAGCCGGGTGAAACCGGTGGCGGGGAGGGCGTGCAGCTTCACGGCCAGGATGAGGGTGCCAATGGTGGAGATCACGAACACCGGCAGGGCCAGCAAGCCGAAGGACGTGGTGGTGGCAATGCGGTCGAGATAGCGATTCGGACGGCGGGCCGCCAGCAGGGCCAGGGGGATGGCCACCACCAGGGCCATGACTTGTGACACGACGATCAGCTCGACGTCGATGGGGACGGCCACCGACAGGGCGTTGGTCACCGACTGCCTGGTGGTGAACGAGCGGCCGAGGTTGCCGTGGAAGACGTTGTCGAGCCAGGTCCAGTACTGCGTCACCAGCCCCTTGTCCAGCCCCAGCTGGTGCAAGAGGATCGCCTTGTTCTGGGGGGTGTCGTCGGGCCCGAGGATGGTGACGGTCGGGTCGCCGGGCAGCAGGTGGACGAGGAGGAACACGGCCACCGAGATGATGAAGCTGACGGCGAGGAGCTGGACGACCTTGGTCAGGACGTACTTCCTCATGGCCGGTGGTCCTACCTCCCCCTCACCGGCGTGACGCCGACGACCCGTCGTCGATCGGCGTGCGTCATGCGGTCCGCCAGAGCTCAGTGGGGTAGAACGCGCCTCCGGTGAAACCCTGGGCCAACTGCCCGCCGGGCAACGTGCCGCCGGCGATGTTGGCCACGGTCGAGCGCGCGGTGCACGACCAGGTGGCCGGCGAAAGCCAGAGATAGGGGAGATCCGCGGCCAGGCGCTTGTCCACCGTCTGATAGGCCTGGGCCCGGGTGGCCGGGTCGGTGCTCGTGCGCCCCGTTTGCAGGGCCGCCTCCAGCTGGTCGTCGCGGTTGCGGGCGAAGTTGAGGGCGATCTTCCCCGGCCCGGCCGCGGTGGTGGAACTCCACCACACATAGTTGAGGTCGGGGTCGGGGGCGGAGAACTGCTCGCTCGTCACCGCCTGGTACGACCCCAGGGCGAGGTCGGCGATGAACGAAACCTGCTGGGTCTGGTTGATGGTCACCTGAATGCCGGCCTGGCCCCACATCTGCTGCACGGCCTGGACCACTTCGAGCAGGCGCGGGTCGGTGATGGTGCCCAGCGTCAGGCTGATGGTGCCGCCATGCGCCGGCGCGGCCTGGGCCACCAGCGCCTTGGCCTTGTTGAGGTCGAAGGTCGGGTAGCCGTTGTCGGGCGCCCGGAAGGGCGATCCCGGCGGGAACGGGCTGGTGTCCGGCTTGGCCACGCCGGAGCCGAACACCCGGGCCAGCTGGGTGGTGTCCAGGGCATGGGCCAACGCCTGGCGCACGGTCAGGTCGCTCAGGGGCGCCACCGCCGTGTTCAACATGATGAAGTCCATGTCGAGCGAGCCGTGCCCGGCGTGCTGGCTGCGCACCTGGGTGAAGCCCGAGTCATGCGCCAGGTCGGTGATGGCCCTCGGGTCGCGGGTGACCATCAAGTCGATCGTCCCCGACTTGAGCGACAGCTCACGTGACGAGTCGGCCACGATGGGCCGGTAGGTGATGGTGTCGAGGTAGGGGAGTCCCGAGCGCCAGTAGTGCGGGTTGCGTTGCAGGGTCAGGTGGTCGTTGGGCTCCCACGACACCAGGGTGAAGGGCCCGGTGCCCACGGGATGACTCGATCCGTCGGCCGCCGACAGCTGCGACAGCGCCACCACGTAGCCGACCTGGGTGGCCAGGTAGTAGGGGAAGGCGACGAGGGGCTCGTCGGCGGTGAAGTCCACGGTCAGGGCCCCGGTCGCCTTGGCGCTCGTCACCGGGGTGACGGCCTGGCCGGTGAGCGGCGACGCCTTCAGCGCTTGGAAGTTGGCCACCACCACGTCGGCGGTGAGCGGCGAGCCGTCGTGGAAGACGACGCCGGGGCGCAGCGCCACCGTCCACACCGTCCGGTCGGCATTGGGCGTGACCGACTGGGCCAGGTAGGGCTGGGCCGTGCCGTCGGCGGCGATCCGGGTCAACGTGTCGTAGACGGCGTTGGCGTAGTCGATGCCACTGTTGTCGAAGTGGTTCTGGGCGGGCAGGAAGCCGTCGATCTCCGAGTTCACCCCGACGATGAGGTTGCCGCCGCGCCGCGGCCGGCCGGTCCCGGCCGAGGAGCTCGATCCGTGCGGTGTCCCGGCCGGAGTGCCTCCGCACGCGTCGAGCAGTGCGCCGGTTCCGATGCCCCCGAAGGCCAGCGCACCGGCACCGGCCGCACCACGCGCCAGGAAGGCGCGCCGACCGTACCGTTCGGCTCCCTCGCTCATCTGCGAACCCCCCCATCGTCCCGGGCCCAGGGCCATGGTAGACGGACCGTTCGCGCTGACAGTGGCACGATGCGCGGCTGCCCTGGGGGCCCGGTCGTACCATGCGTCGATGTCCGATGCCCGCTGGGCGGCGCGCATGGCCGTGCTCCCCTGGTTGGTGGGCCGCATCGTCGTACTGGGCGCCCTGGCGGTGGCCCACGAGATCGCCAACCGAGCACACGACTCGGCCATGGTCGTTCGCGTACACCAAGGGCTGCTCGGCTGGGACGCCAGTTGGTACGAAGCCATTGCCCGGGGTGGGTACGGC
>DATGGF010000656.1:0-3101 GCA_035308625.1 Acidimicrobiales bacterium
GCCGATCTCGGCCATCGCGGCCACAACCGCCGGGTTCAGAGCCTCACCGGGGTCGGACCCCGCTGAGTGGACGACGACGCGGTCCCCGCCGTATCGGGCCAGCAGAGCAGCCGCCATCTGAGACCGGCCGGCATTGTGAACACACAGGAACAACACCTCAGGTCGCTCAGCCGTCATGCCCGAACCTCCGACGGATCCTCGACGCGGTGGTCGTGGGGAACCAGGACATCTCCTGCCTCGTTGGGAGAGAGCCCCGGATAGAGGACGCGAACCGCTCCAAATGCAACGACGCCGCCCAGCACCTGAGCCAATACGAAGCTCGGCGCCGAGGAGGGGGCGATCCCGGCGAAGGTATTGGAGAACATGCGGCCGACCGTGATGGCCGGGTTGGCGAAGCTGGTGGATGACGTGAAGAAGTACGCCGCCCCGATGTAGGCCGCCACCGCCGCCGGCGTGCTGCGGGACCGACCCGAACGGCTCAAGGCGAAGATCACGAGCAACAGGCCCGAGGTAGCCACGGCTTCAGCCAGGAAATGGGCAGGTGAGGCGCGGTGCTTGGCCGCAATCTCGCCAGCGGGCAAGGAGAACATCGCGTTCGCCAGAACCGCCCCGAGAATGCATCCACCCACCTGGGCCGGCAGGTAGGCCACCGCATCGCCCCACCGCAGACCACCGAAGGCAGCGTCGACGAGCGACACCACGGGATTGAAATGCCCGCCCGAGACCGGGCCGAACATGAGGATGATGGCGAAGAGGCCCGCACCCGTAGCGGCCGCGTTCTCGAATAGCTGAAGTCCGGTGTCACCTGGTGACAGCCGGTGAGCGGCAATCCCTGAACCGATCACCACGGCGGCCAGGAAGGCCGACCCCAGGCACTCGGCCACCAGCCGCCGCCACAGTGCTGCCTCTCCCACGGCTTCTCAGCAGCAGGTGGTGGGGATGGGAGCCACCCCAGCCTGCAGGTCGCAGCCGTTGCTGGTGGCATCACCGCATGACCCGGCTTCGACAGGCGCGTCGGCCAACACGGTGTAGACCTCCCAGGGGGTGGCGTCGGGGTCCTCCACCCACACCTTGTCCTGCACCGCATAGCAGCAGGTCGTTTCGTGCTCCTCGGAGGTAGCGAGCCCCTCGCCCGAAAGACGCCTACTCGCCTGGGCAACCTTCTCGGTGTCCTCCACCTCGACTCCCAGGTGATTGAGCGCCCCGACGACGCCGCGGCCACGACCTTCTGCCGTCTCGATCAGCACCAACTTGAGCGGGGGGTCGGCGATGGCGAAGTTGGCGTAGCCGGGGCGGATTTTGGCCGGGGTCGAGGCGAAAAGCCTGGAGTAGAAGCCGATGGCCTCGTCCAGGTCGGAGACATTCAGAGCCAGCTGCACACGGGACACCGGGCCTCCCGGAATAGATTGACGGTGGTCGATGTGACCAGTATGGTCTACGTATCGACATATGTCAATGGGAGTGAGAGTGCCCGCACGAGAGTCCGCCACCAGGGCCCGAGACGAGCTGTGCTGCTCGGTGCTCACCCAGCAATCGATGTCGAAGCGTGACGCCGAGAGAACCGCCCCCGTGCTCGCCGCTCTGGGCGATCCTGTGCGGTTGCGACTGCTCTCCATCGTCGCCGCCGAGGGTGAGGTGTGTAGTTGCAACCTCGAAGGCCCGCTCGGCAAGAGCCAGCCCACCATCTCGCACCACACGCGCATCCTGGCCGAGGCCGGCCTCATCGTCGGCCAACGGCGGGGGAAATGGACCTGGTGGCAGATCGTCCCCGAGCGTCTCGAAGATCTGAGGAGATTGCTCGGCGGCCGCTGACTCGTTCGGAGAGAACTTGTCGCCACCTCATCGGGCCGAAGGGCTCGTCGTGCCCCGCGCCGAGCTCGACATCCTTTGCGCATGTCGGACGAGGGGCCCAAGTGGAATCACTCGGCGCCCGCCTGGTGATTACCCCATGTTGCTCACCACTTCGCCCGTCTTATCCTGACGCGAGTGTCAGCTCCGCCGGCTCGGCGCCCGCCTGGTGCGAGGCGAGGGTCGCCGGTGAACAACACAAACGGGCAGGCAATGGGGGGTGGGACAATGACTGGTCCTCGTGTGGTGGGCCGTGGCCCACTCCGCCGAACGAGCGTGGCCGTCGTGATGGCGCTAACCGCAGGCGCGGCCGTCCTCCTGCCTGGTGTGCTCACGATGGATGCCGCGTCGGCGGCGAACAACCCGGTTCTTGTCGTCAATCCGGACACAGGTCTTTCGGGTGGGTCGGTGGTGAACGTCAACGGAAGCGGGTTCACCAAGAATTCCATCGGCAATCTGCTCGAATGCAACAGCGATCCGCATCAGCCGACGGTCATGCTCGGCTCCCCGATCAACTCCACCCTGCCGGTGAGCTGCACGGCGCCGTCGTATTCGAAGCTCGTCTCGACAGATTCCCAGGGAGCAATCTCCACGACGTACACCGTCGTCCAGGGAACCACTGGTCCCCCCTGCGGTACCGCTTCTGCCGCGGTCCAGTGTCCGGCGACCGACAGCGCGGGCAACAGCCCTTCGGCAGACGCCGCCGATTATCCGTGTCCACCGACCGCTGCCCAAGAGTCAGCGGGTGACACGTGCACGCTGACGTACGGTGACCAAGCCAACGACTCCGCCAGCGTCGCCATCTACTTCGTGGGGGAGAATCCTCCCCCGCCTCCGACCTTCTACATCACGACGACGTCGGTGCCTGCCGCCATCTTGGGAACGGCATACAGCAAGCAACTCCAGGCCATCGGTGGGACAACCTCATACCGGTGGAAGAAGGTGGCCGGTCAGCTGCCCAAAGGACTCAAGGTGTATCACCAGGGACTCCTTTCGGGAACTCCGAACGCCAACGACACTCCGGGCACGTTCACGTTCCGAGTGCAGGTGACGACACACAAGTCCAAGGGCAATCCATCGATGACCACGACCCAGGCACTGACGCTCATTCTCACGCCGCGGGCGCCGACGGGGGTCACGGCGACATGCACCTCCAATTTGGGTACCACCGTGAACGTGAGCTGGAATGCCGTGGATCAAGCCACCTCGTATTCGGTCGACGAGTCGACCACTTCGGCGACAGCCGGCTACAC
>DATGGF010000657.1:0-1508 GCA_035308625.1 Acidimicrobiales bacterium
CAGCGACCAGATCACCGGCGGGGTGACACTTACGTCGAGCAGCGCGCTCGGGCTCTACCACGACGCCACCACCACTCTCGCCTCCTACGATCAGGACACGGCCAAGCTGGCGAGTGCCCAAACGCAGCTGACCGGCGCCCAGGACCGCTTGACGGTGGCCGACGTCACGATGCGTTTCGCCCAGTACGGGCTGCAACGGGCCACCCAGGCATTGCGCAACTTCGCCATCTCGGACTACACGTCGAATCCCTCGCTCGACAAGATGGCGTCAGCCGTGCAGTTCAAGGCACCGAGCCAGTCCGACATGCTCACGCAGTACTACACGTCGCTCGGCGGATCCTTCGAGGTCGACCGGTACAAGGCGGCGCAGGCCGTGGTGAACCGGACCAGTCAGGCCCGAGACGCGGCGGCATCGACGGTGGCCCAGGACCAAGCCGCGGCCAAGGCAGCGCAGTCCACCGTGGCCGCCACCGTCGGCCGTCTCGACGTGACGCTGGTCAGCCTGCGCACTGCCGGCGCCTGCCCCGATCCGGGTGCGGCCGCTCCGGCGGCGCCGACGAGCGACGCTCCAGTGGTAGGGACGGTACGGGAGTGCCTCAGCTCGCTGAGCGGGACTCAGGGCGCGGCGCCACAGACACCGGGCACCACGGTCACCACCACCACGCCGCCCGTGGCGGGCCCGTCCACGTCCAAATAGGAGCTACCCGGCGCCGAGACGACGCGGCCGCCGGACGCCGTGGCGCAGTAGCCGTGGGGGTAGTGGGTGGCGAGCGGCAGGTAGACGACCGTCGGTTCGGTGATGCCGGCGTTCACCCGGTACCGCAGGCTGAAGTGGCCGGAGGCCGGGTCGAACGAAGTCGACAGCGGTGTCCCGGCGACGGCCATCGGGTAGGCCCGCGAGAGCACGTCGAGCATGGCCGGCGTGGGGGCACTGGGTGGCCACAAGCCCGACGTGCGCGACCCGGTGGGGTCGTCATAGAGCAGCCACTGCCAGTACAGCCACCCGGTCAGATGGGCATCGGCATCGGCGGTGATGCGCCCAAGGTCGGCGGCGTCGACGGTAGCGCCGAATTCGGTGAGCAGGTCCGGGATGCCGCCGGGCTGGGCCGCGCCGGCGTCGGCTGCACTTTGGCTCGCGTGCTGGGTGAACACGTTGTCCTCGAGAGGCCCGCATACGGAGCCGAACTCCGGGCCCTCCGGGCCGTTGGGGATGTGCAGGAAGCAGTAGTCGTGGAAGTTGAGGACGAGCCGGGACGAAGGCATGGGCCCGATGTGGTTGAGCGGTCCCGAGTCGGTGGCGTAGTTGCCCTCGTAGAACACGAGATGGTTGGGATCGGCCTGTTCCAGGCGGGGGATCACCCCGGTGGCCGGGTCGTCACCAGGGCACGACACCGGGTGGTGGGCCTGGTCGAGGCCGGGGGCGTGGCGGCCGGTGTAGAAGCACTGGAGCTCGGCGTCGAAGGGTGACCCGTTGGTGTACGGCGGGACGGCCCGGCCATAGGGCTCGT
>DATGGF010000658.1:0-3302 GCA_035308625.1 Acidimicrobiales bacterium
AGCGTCTGCCCAGCGGGCTCGACCTCACCGAGCCGCGTTCGCCGGCGCCACCCGCCTGAGCACGCGCAACGACCCGCACGCCCCATCCTCGGCGAACTCCCCCGAGGCGAGTGCCGAGCTCCACAGCTCGTAGGGCGGCCGGCCGCCGTCGGCCGGGTCGGGGAAGACGTCGTGGATGGCCAGCCAACCGCCTTGGGCCACGTGCGGCGCCCAGCCCCGGTAATCGGCCCAGGCCGGCTCGTCGCCGTGGCCGCCGTCGATGAAGCAGAAGGCGAGCGGCGTGTGCCAGCGCGACGCCACCGTCGGGGAGTCGCCCACCAGGCCCACCACGGTGGCGGCCAACCCCGCGCCGTCCACGGCCCGCCGCCAGAACGGGAGCGTGTCGATGCGGCCCGTGGTCGCGTCGACCACCTCGGTGTCGAAGTGCTCCCAGCCGGTCTGGTTCTCCTCCGACCCGTGGTGGTGGTCGAGGGAGAAGAGCACCGCGCCGGTCTCCTCGGCCGCCGCTCCGAGGTACACGGTCGACTTGCCGCACCACGCTCCGATCTCGACGAAGGTGGCGGCTTCGAAGGCGCGGCCGGCCCGCCGGGCGGCGTCGAGCAGCGCGAGCCCCTCGTCGCCGGGCATGAACCCCTTGACCGTGCGGGCGTAGGCCACCAGCGACTCGGTGCGGCTCGGCCCCGGACCACTCATCCCCACACCACTCATCCCCGCACCGCCTCCACCACGCCGTACACGGTGAACCCGGTCAACACCACGCCGGCCGCCTTGCGGATGACGGCTAGCGGGAGCACCCGCACGAGGGCCCGGCCACCCACCACGCCGATGGTCGTCACCATCACCAGCGCCACTGCCGAGCCGGTGAACACGGACCAAGGCTGGCGGTAGTGAGCCGACAGGTTGGCCGTGAGGATCTGGGTGACGTCCCCCATTTCGGCCAGCACGATGACCCCGAAGGACGACAGGGCCACGCGCCGGTTGGAGCGGACCCGCTCGGCCGTCTCCTCGCCCTCGGCTTCTTCGGTGGACTCCCGCACGAGGAGGAGATACAGCGCGCCGCCAGCGAATCCCACCGCCACCACCACGTCCACGGCCCGGTGGGGCAGCAGGGCCAACAGCCTCCCGGCCAACACGGCAATCGCGCTGTTCACCACCATGGCCGAGGCCGTGCCCACCCACACCGGCAGCGGCCGGTGGCGGCTGGCCAGCACGATCGAGGCGATCATCGTCTTGTCGGGCAACTCGGCCAGGAAGATGATGCCGAAGGTGACGGCCACCACCGTCAGGCTCATCGGCGCTCCGCCCCGGCGCGGGCCGCTCCCACCTGCTAGATCTCGGACAGACGGTCGATGCCGGCCGACAGCTCCCCGGCCGTCTTGTCGGCCAAGTGGGCGGCCAGCGTCATGTTGACGCCGAGTCGTTCGACCACCTGGTCCACGGTGCGTTGCCCGCTCGGCACCGGATGGCTGCTCAGGAAGTCCCGGACCTCGTTCCCGAGCACCGGGTCACGGCACAGCAGCTTCACGCTGTCGAGCATGCGGGGGAAGATGTTGGAGGGGAACCGTTCCTGCGCCGCGGCCCAGTGGTCGCGCAGCCGGGCCCACGTGGCCGGCCCGTTGTCCCGCTGGGCCAGCAGGGCCTGGACCATGAAGGGCCCGTTCTGGGTCCGGACTTCGGTCAGCGCCAGCGTGAAGACGCGCTCGGCCAGCTCCGGCTGCACGAAGCCGGCGAGCGCGTAGAGGTAGCGCAGCTCCTCCTGCGGGTTGGCCGCCGCGTGATGACGGGCCAGGAACGCCTCGAACTCGCGCTCTCCGCCCGAAGCCGCCGTAACGCTCACCACCGCCGGCAACAGGTCGGGGTCGAGCTGCGCCTCGCCGGCCAGATAGGCGGCGTGACGCCGGCGGCAGTCGGCCCGGATCTCCTCGTCCGTGCCCACGGTGCCCAGGGTGCCGAGCAGTGTTCCGCGCAGGGTGTCGACCCGCTCGCTGTCACCGGGCCGCTTCTCCCATCCCAGCGTGGCGAAGGCCGGGCCGAGCAGGGCGCGGGTGTATGCGGCCAACGACACGCGCGTCTCGTCGTCGACCACGTGGTCGAGAAAGCCGAGGGCCCCCATCACCGGCGTCCACACGTCGGGATCCAATTCGGAGCGCACCGCCTCGGCCAGGATCAGGAATTCGCCGAGCGAGCTCCGTCCCGCCACCAGGGCGGCCCAGGCGTCGGAGACCAAGTTGAACTGCTCGAGCGCCTCCAGCCTCCCGAACTCGGTGGCCAAGGCGGGCAGGCTCTGCTCGTCGTAGTGCACCCGGTAGTAGCCCGAACCCCCGGCGTTCACCACCAGCGCGCCGGCGGCGCCCGGCACGAGTTGCGGCTCGTCACCGAGGAGGACCTTCGTTTCCTTCGTTGCCGGGGGCTCGTCGCTGGTGGCCGTCCCACTCCGGGGGTGCGCGCCGTTGCCTGGTCCGGGCAGCGGTCGGGCCAGCACCGGGATGCGCCAGTGGCGGCCGATGGCACTCGAGCCGCTGCCGGGGGCGTAGGCGAACGGTTCCTGATGCAACCGCACGTCGTCCCCCGAGCGCTCGGCCAGCACCAGCGGGAAGCCCCCCTGGAGGATCCAGCTGTCCATGATCTGGCGCACCGGTGCACCACTGGCCGCTTCGAGGGCGTCCCACAAGTCCGAGGTTTCGGTGTTGGCGAACCGGTGGGCGGCCAGGTACCGGCGGATCCCGTCCCGGAACGGCTCGGCGCCGAGGTAGCGCTCCAGCATGCGCAGGACACCCGCGCCCTTCTGGTACGTGAGGACGTCGAACATCCCCTGTGCTTCTTCGGGCGGGCCGACGGGGTACTCGACCGGCCGGGTGGAGTGCAGACCGTCGGTGGCCATGGCCACGTCGCGCTCGTACCCGAAGCTCACCCAGCGACGCCATTCCGGCCGGAAGGCGTCCACGCAGAGCAGCTCCATCATGGTGGCGAAGGCCTCGTTGAGCCAGATGCCGTTCCACCACTTCATGGTGACCAAGTCGCCGAACCACATGTGGGCGATCTCGTGGGCGACGACGTCGGCGATGCGCTCCAGCTCGATGCGCGACGCGCGGGACGGGTCGACGAGCAGCATGGCCTCGCGGAACGTCACGCAGCCCAGGTTCTCCATCGCCCCGAAGGCGAAGTCGGGGATGGCGAGGAGGTCGAGCTTCTGCGCGGGGTAGGCGATGCCGAACCAGTCGGAGAAGAAGCGCAGCGCGTGGGTGGCCGCGTCCAGCGCGAACTCGGCCAGGCCTTCCCGGCCGGGCACGTGGACGACGCGT
>DATGGF010000659.1:0-8106 GCA_035308625.1 Acidimicrobiales bacterium
AGCTTCCTGCTCACCATGGCGCTGTCGCGCTACCGGGAGCTGGCCGCGGACCGGTCGGGCGCCATCCTCATCGGACGGCCGTCGCTCCTCGCCTCGGCCCTGGTCAAGGTGACAGGCGAGATGAGCCGCATCCCCTCCCGCGACCTGCGGGCGGCCGAGCACTTCAACGCCTTCTACTTCACCCCGGCGCTCTCCAAGGGCACGAGCCTGTCGACGCTGTTCTCCACCCACCCGCCGCTGCAGAAGCGGCTGGACCAGCTGGCCAAGCTCGAAGCCGAGCTGAATGCCTCGTGAGCGGTAGCCAGCTCCTCCACTCGAATTCGAGGCGCGACCGCTGATGGGCCTGCTCGACTCCATCTTGGGCCGAACCAAGCCCATCAAGGCCAACCTCGACGCGCTGTTCGCTCTGCCCGCCGCCGCTGTCACTCTGCAGGTGTCGGCCGGGCTCGAGGCGACAGGCCGCGCCGGCGTGTGCTTCAAGCCCCCGGCGGGACAACCCTTCGAGAACATGCAGTCCGACTTGGAGCAATTGCTCAACATGGGCGCCGACCAGGGGACCACGGTGCGCCACGTGGGCGACAGCTTCGGCTACCGCTGGATCATCGTGGAGGGCAAGGCCCTCGACGACCTGGTCACCCGAGTGCACATGGTGCACTCGTCCTTGGAGGACGCCGGGTGGAGCACGCAGCTGCTGTGCTCCGTGTTCGGCTTCACGCCGGGCTCGGCCACCGACGTGCCCGACGCGGTGAGCCAGCCCATGTACGTCGTGTACCTGGCCAAGCGGGGCACCTTCTACCCGTTCGCCCCTACGGGTAAGGAGCAGCGCGACAGCGAACTCGAGCTGCGTGTCCGCGGCATCATCGGTGAGGACCTCCCCATCGAGACCGATCTGTCGCGCTGGTTCCCCTTGTGGGACCTGCCCATCGCCTGACCACCCAGTCGCCTGACCACCCAGTCGCCTGACCCCCCAGTCGCCGATCAGCCGACCGGTGCGGCTCCGGCGTAGGGGTCCCAAGCAGCGGGCCCCCGATCGAGTTCGGCCAGGGCCGAGCACAACTCGGACCGGAATCGATCTGGACTCAGGTTGCTCTCGTCGCCGTCGGATCGGCGCAGGCGTGGGGTGATGGCCCCAGCCCCGTCGAACTGCCACGGCCCGCCGTCGGGCTCTGCCGCCTGGAGCGTCCCGGCCAGTCCGCTCAGGTCGACCCGCGGGCGAGGGCGCCCGCTGGCCAGCCGGACCCACGTCTCGTAGCGGAACTGGACCTGGTAGCGCCGGCCGGCCACGGTGGCCACCCGCAGACAGGGGGTGGCGCTGTGTACCGCGGCCGGGTGGACGATGGCGTCGCCCCATGCCGCCGCGGCGGCCAGGCGGTGGTTCGGGTCCACCGTCACCACCGCCAAGTCGAGCTCGGGGAGGTCCTCGATGACCACGGCTCCGTCGGCAAGCATCCGGCACGCGGCCTCGAACGCGGCGGCCTCGGGGCCCCAGTCGTCCTCGAAGGCGTCGGGCTGGGCCAGCAACGCCGGCACCCGGGCCAGCGCGCCGGCCATGCCCAGGTCCGCCATGGCGGCCAGAGCGAAGGCCACCAGGGCGGCAGAGCGGTCATGGACCACGTCGAAGTCGCCGGCGTAGGCCGCCCGCACGGCGAGGTCGCGGTGCGTCTCGGCCAGACCTTCCACCACCAGCAGGGCCAGCGACAGCATCCCGTCGGCGTCGAAGTGGTCGAGGGTGACGGCATCCGCGTCCACCGGCAGGGTCCCGGGGCGGTCGAGGGCCCGGCACACGATCTCGGCCGACACGTCGGCCCACAGCTCGGCCGGCGTGGGCGTCCCCGGCCAGTGCGACAACGTGAGACGGGTCCCCGGCCGCGGTGATCCGTCCACCACGACGTGCGGGGCTCCGTCGAGCTCGTCGACGGGCACGAAGCGCAGCGGCACGGCCCGGGGCGCGGGCCGCGAGACGGAGCGGTGCCTGGGGCGGTGCTTGGTGCCCGGCCTCACGACTTGGTCGGCGGGGCGGGCAGGTCGTCGATGCGGCGGGCCAGGTCCAGGTCGGCCTGGGTGATGCCGCCGGCCGAATGGGTCGACAATCGCAGGGTCACCTCGTTCCACCGGATGCCGACGTCGGGATGATGACCGGCGGCCTCGGCCAAGGCGCCGACGCGGTTCACGTAGTCCAAGGCGTCGGCGAAATCACGGCCCCGGCGGACCTTCACCAGCTCGTCCCCGTCCCGTCGCCACTGGAGGCCGGCCAGCGCGCCGTCGACGGCGTCGGGCCCGAGCACGGTCATGCCGGATGGATCATCTCCTCCGGCCGTACGGCGCGGTCGAAGTCCTCGGAGCTCAGGTAGCCGAGAGCCACGCACGCCTCGCGCAGCGAGGTCCCGTCGTGATGGGCCTTCTTGGCTACCTCGGCCGACTTGTCGTAGCCGATGATGGGGCTCAGGGCGGTAACGAGCATGAGCGAATTCTCGACGTGCCGGTGGATGCGGTCGACGTCGGCCTGGAGGCCTTCGACGGCGAACTCCCGGAACGTCCGGGTGGCATCGGTCAGCAAGCGCACCGAGTGCAACACGTTGTGCACGATCACCGGCTTGCACACGTTGAGCTCGAGGTTCCCCCGGCTGCCCGCCACCGCCACGGCGGCGTCGTTGCCCATGACCTGGATGCACACCATGATCATCGCTTCGCACTGCGTGGGATTGACCTTGCCCGGCATGATCGACGAGCCCGGCTCGTTGTCGGGCAGCACGAGCTCGGCCAGCCCCGATCGCGGCCCCGATCCCAGCCAGCGGATGTCGTCGGCGATCTTGGTGAGCGACACGGCGAGCGTCCGCAGCGTGCCACTCGCCTGCACCAGGGCGTCGTGGGCAGCCAGGGCGGCGAACTTGTTGGGAGCCGATACGAACGGCAGGCCGGTCAGCTCGGAGATATGGGCGGCGGCCCGCTGGCCGAACTCGGGATGGGTGTTGAGACCGGTGCCCACCGCGGTGCCGCCCAGGGCCAACTCGTAGAGACCGGGCAAGCACGCGTCGAGCCGGACCAGATCGGCGTCGAGCTGGGCCACGTACCCCGAGAATTCCTGGCCCAGAGTGAGGGGCACGGCGTCCATGAGATGGGTCCGGCCGATCTTCACGATGTGGGCGAAGGTGGCCTCCTTGTCGGCCAGGGCGTCGCGCAGGGCCCGCACCGACGGCAGCAGGGCGTGTACCACCTGTTCGGCCACCGCGATGTGCATGGCCGTGGGGAACGTGTCGTTGGAGGACTGCGACATGTTCACGTGGTCGTTGGGGTGGACCGGCTCCTTCGATCCCCGCTCGCCGCCGACCAGCTCGATGGCCCGGTTGGCGATGACCTCGTTGGCGTTCATGTTCGTCTGGGTGCCGCTGCCGGTCTGCCAGATGCGCAACGGGAACTCGTCGTCGAGGCGGCCGTCGGTCACCTCGCGCGCCGCGTCGACCACCAATTCGGCCAACGCCGGCTCGAGCCGGCCGAGCTCGGCGTTGGTGCGAGCGGCCGCTTCCTTCAGGATCCCGAAGGCCCGGATGACCGCCCGCGGCATGCGGTCGTCCCCGATGGGGAAGTGCACCAGCGACCGGGCCGTCTGCGCTCCCCAGTACCTATCGGCCGGGACCTCGATGGGCCCCATGGAGTCGGTCTCGATGCGGGTCTCGCTCACGGGACTTCGAGGCTACCGCCACTCCAGATGGGCCCGGATCGCCTCGCCGTCGTCGCTCAGCCAGCCCTTGTCCCGGGCGAAGTCGAGCATGCCGGCGAACCGGATGGGCCAGTCGTCGCCCACCCGGCCTGCAGCCAGGTCGCGTACCCGGTCGACGCGCACGAAGGCACCGCCGTCGCCGTCGAGCCAGCCCGTGCCGGTGGACTGCAGCGCGTCGTCCACCGCGGGGGCGTGGCCCTGCCCCTCCACCTCTACATGGAAGCGCCGGCAGTCGTCGGGCTCGGCCAGCGACACCACCGACGTGTCGGGCTCGAGGTCCACCAAGACGAACACCAGCGAAGCTTGGCATGCCCGGCCCACTCGGGTCGCGGCCGGTAGCGTCGAGCCGTGCTCGTCGGCGTCCCCAGCGAGGTGAAGCCCGGGGAGAACCGGGTGGCCCTGACGCCCGACGGGGTTCACGAGCTGGCCGCCCACGGCCACCAGGTGGTGGTCGAGCGCGGTGCCGGAGAACGCTCCTCGTTCCATGACGACGACTTCCTGGCCACCGGGGCGCGGCTGGTCGACGCGGCCGAAGCGTGGGGCGCCGAGATCGTGCTGAAGGTCAAGGAGCCACAGCCCGAGGAGTTCGGCCGGCTGCGCTCCGACTTGGTCCTGTTCACGTACCTGCACCTGGCGGCCTACCCCACGGTGGCCGACGCCCTGCTCACCGCCGGCACCACCGCCATCGGCTACGAGACGGTGCGCAACCCCGCCGGCGACCTGCCCCTGCTCGCCCCCATGAGCGAGGTGGCCGGCCGGCTTGCCCCTCAGGTCGGCGCGCACTTCCTCGAGCGCGCCCAGGGTGGCCGCGGCGTGCTCATGGGCGGGGCGCCCGGCGTACGCCCCGCCCGCGTGGTGGTCATCGGGGCAGGGACGGTGGGGCTGAATGCGGCCTGGATCGCCCAGGGCATGGAGGCGGAGGTGTTCCTGCTCGACCGGAACGTCGATCGCCTGCGGGTGGTCGACCAGATCCACCGCGGCCGGATCATGACGCTGGCCTCCAGCCGGGCCGTGGTGGAGCGCTCGGTGTCGGAGGCCGATCTCGTGATCGGCGCCGTGCTCGTTCCCGGCGGACGGGCCCCGGTCGTGGTCACCGAGGACATGGTCCGGGCCATGCGACCGGGCTCGGTCATCGTGGACGTGGCCGTCGACCAGGGCGGGTGCGTAGCCACCACCACCGAGACCACCCATGCTGCGCCGGTGGTGGAGCATTTCGGTGTGCTCCATTACGGCGTGGGCAACATGCCCGCCGCCGTGCCGCACACGTCCACCTACGCCCTCACCAACGTGACGCTCCCCTACGCCGTGACCCTCGCCGGCTTCGGCGTTCGCCAGGCGGTCAAGGCCGAGCCGGCTCTGGCGTCGGGGCTGGCCACTGCTGGCGGCGCGCTCACCAACCAGGCCACCGCCGAGGCGCTGGGTAAGCCGTTCGTGGAGCCACTTGTCGCTCTGGGGGCCGAGTAGAGCGGCCGAGGGCCGACCAGGTGGTGTCACCCAGGTGTTTTCCCTGCAAGAGGGGTACAAACCGCCCGAGGTTCCTCATAATTGACGGTTCTTCGGGCCGGCTCACGGCCGTATTGTGAACTGTCGTGGGCATGCACCTGGGGGGACTGCCGCGCCACCGGACACGGTCAGCCCGCGCGCGCCCCCATCGAAGTGCGACCCAGTGGGGACTCAGCGCGGTAGCGAGCATTCTCGTCATCGGCGGTGTGGCGGTGTGGGGCAGTGCCGACGCGTTCGGCAGCGGACAGCTGACGGTCAGCCCCAACTCGGGATTGCAGAAGGGCCAGATCGTGGCAGTGACCGGCACCGGGCTGCCGGCCAACTCCAAGGGCTACGTGTACGAGTGCAACATGGCACCGAAGGAGCCGACACTGCTGCTCGGATCACCCGTCGGCGAGACACTCGGCGTCGGGTGCAGTCCCCCGTCGCTCCGCCACATCGTGAGCACGAACTCGAGCGGCACCCTCAACACGACCTTCTCCATCCTCCTCGGGAGAAAGAAGGTGGGTCCCCCGTGCGGTCTGCCCCCGGCAGTGGCCGGGTGCCCGCAGGTCGACACTCACGGGCAGCGCCCGGGCCAGGACTCGCAGAACTACCCCTGCCCGCCCACGCCCAAGCAACAGGTGGCCGGCGTCAGCTGCGACATCATCTACCTCGACGCATCCGGCCAGCGCTTCACCGCGCCGATCTCCTTTGCCGGCGGCGGTGGCCCGACGACCGGCGGGGGCGGAGGCGGTGGCGGCGGGAGTGGCGGCGGTAAGACCACGACGACCAAACCGCTACCGACGACGACCCGTCCTGTCCTCATCACGACCACCACGGTGCACATCATCACGGCCGCGAACACGACCATCCCGCCGCGCACGGCGGCCAGCCGCCAGCTCGCCTTCACCGGCGCGGGGCCGGGCGTCAAGATGATGTCGATCGTGGGTGCGGGGATGGCGCTGCTCGGCGCGCTGTTGTGGCTGCTGTTGCTCTGGCGGCGCCCCGCTTCGAACCGGCGCTGATCCCGGTCCGGAACCACCACCCCCGCTCCGCTCCGGCCAACCCCAGCTGAGCCAGGCGCTCCAGCGCGGTGGCCACGTCGGCCACCGACGTCCCCGCTCGCAGCACCACGGTGCCGAGGTCGACCGGCTCGGGATCGAGTGCGGCAAGCACGGCCGCCGTCGGCGGATCGAGTGACGGGGTCGGGCAACTGCGATCCGACCCCGGTCCGGACGTGGGTGCCCGGTGGCCGGCGGCAAGCCCCAGTACCTCGAGCACGTCGTCACCGTGGCGGACACAGCGAGCCCCGGACACGAGGAGCGCATTGGCCCCATCGGCGGCGCGGTTGGCCACCGACCCCGGAACGGCAGCCACGGGAATGCCGCGACGCCGGGCGGCGGTCACGGTGTGGAGCGCCCCGCCCTGGTTGTGGCTCTCCACCACGACCACCAAGGCGGACAGCGCCGCCATGATGCGGTTGCGGGTGACGAAACGCCAGCGCGGGCTGGGTTGTCCGGGGGCCTGCTCGGAGAGCACCACCCCTCGCCCGGCAAGCTCGGCGCGCAGCTTTCGCTGGCCGGGCATCGCCCGTCCGTCGTGACCGGTGCCGAGGACTGCCACGGCTGGCGCCCCGCGCGCATCGAGCGCGCCAGTCAGGGCGGCACAGTCGATGCCGGTGGCCAGGCCCGACACGACGACGACCCCGGCCGCCGCCAGCGTGTGACCTATGGCCCGGGCCGCGGCCAGACCAGTGGGGCTGGCGCTGCGCGTGCCCACGATCGCCACCCGGCGGCGTTGCGGCCCGAGCGGAGCCAGGTCGCCGCTCGAGAAGAGGACGGCCGGAGCCTCGAGGTCCGACGCGAGCGAAGCCGGGTACCCAGGCCGACCCAGGACGAGCACGCGCAGTCCGAGTCGCTCGCAGCGTCGCGCCACGTCGGCGGCGAGCGCCGGGTGCGCGCCGCCACGGGCCCTGCCGTCGGGGTCCTCCGGATGTGTCCCAGCTTGCAGCGCGGCCCACGCCGCAGCCGGTTCCCAGCCGTGAAGGATGCGACGTAGGCGCGCCGGCGAGATCCCCAGTGCGGCCAGGGCCGCGGCGTGGATCTCGGGCTCGGCGAGGGCCACGGTCAACTCCGGCCGAGGACGATGTGGCGACCCGCACGCAGGGCCAGTGCCTCGCTGACGTGGCTCTCGTCGACAACGTCTTCGGTTCCGGGTTCGTCCGATCGGAGGCCCGCGGCACCGGACACCTGAGCGAGGTCGGCGATGGTGCGCGCCACCCGCCAGACCCGGTGCAAGCCCCGAGCCGAGAGCTCGCCCGACGACAGATGCCGCTCGAGGACTTCGGCGGCGCGGGCCGAGAGCGGGCTCGTGCGGGTGAGCTCGTCGGCGCCGAGCTCGGCATTGCTCCGGACACCGCGGTTCGCGGCCATCGCCCGGACCTGGCGCACCCGGGCGGCCACCACCGCGGACGGCTCGCCCGGCGGCCCACCGAAGAGATCGCGCACGACGGGCCGGGCCAGCGAGATGGTCAAGTCGAACCGGTCGAGCAGCGGGCCCGACAGGCGGCGCTCGTAGCGTGACCGGGCCATTTCGGTGCACCGACAGGCGCCCCTGACGCTGCCTTCGCCGCACGGACAGGGGTTCATGGCCCCGACGAGGAGGAAGCGGGCCGGGAAGTCGACTCCGGCCCGGGCTCGCCGGACGCGCACCACCCCTTCCTCGAGCGGCTGGCGCAGCGAGTCGAGGACCACCGCGGGAAACTCGGCCAGCTCGTCGAGGAACAACACCCCGCCGTGGGCGAGGCTGATCTCACCCGGGCGTAGCCAGGACGACCCGCCGCCTATCAGCGACACGTCGGTGGCGCCGTGATGCGGCGCGCGAAACGGCGGCCGCGAGGCGCG
>DATGGF010000660.1:0-2788 GCA_035308625.1 Acidimicrobiales bacterium
TCGCGTCGGTGCTCGGTGCGACGGCGACCGTGGGGCTCTGCGGCGTCGCGGTGCTCGCCGCGATCGGGGCCTTCTGGGCGACCGGCGCCCTGGCGGCGATCCGGCAGGCCACCGAAGGCCCGGAGGGGTCCGAGGTCCGGGGCACCGGCCCCGCCGTCTCGGGACGCGCTCCCCCGGCGTGACCGCCGCCGGCGCCGTGGCCCCGGGCCTCAGTCGCTGAGGCGGAACTGCGGCAACGCCGTCGTGTCGTCGAGGTCGATGAAGCAGACCTCCACCCGCTTGCCGATGGCAACGTTCTCCTCCGCCTCGGGGACCGACGGGTCGGCGGTGACCAGGTTGGCGATCACCCGGAGGGAGACGGTCTCGTCCTCGGCGCCGTTGCGCCACGGGACGTCGCGCTGCTCATCGAGCTCGACCAGCACCACGGGGTACGGGACCCAGTCCTGGAAGGCGGGGTGCACGGCTTTGGTGACGATCAGGTAGCTGTAGATGGCGCCACGACCGCTCACCGCGTGCCAGGACCAGTCGGCCGACATGCAGAACGGGCAAGACGCACCGATCGCGCCGCGGAGCATGGTGCACGCCCCGCACCGCTGGACCACCAGGCGGTGCTGCCTGGCTTCTTCGAAGTACCCGCGGTGCTCGGAGTCCGTCGGAAGCACCACGAGTTGGAGGCCCCTGTACTCGCCCATGGCTACCTCCGGAGGATGAGCGCGCTGGTCATCGACGGCGTACCCCAGCCCATGTTCATGGCCAGCTCCACGTCCTGCACCTGACGGCACCCTCCCTCGCGGTAGTCGTAGGTGTGCTCCCCGCGGCCCCATCCGGGGCAGGAGTCGTCGGCCTGGTGACGGAGCTGGCGGACGTTCTCGATCACCATGTTCATCCCGTGGGTGTACCCCTCGCACAGGTGGCCGCCGCTCGTGTTGTTGGGCCGCCGGCCACCCAGCTCAATGGTCCCGCTCGACACGTACTGCCCGCCCTCGCCGACCGGGCAGAAGCCGTACGCTTCGAACAGCAGGACGGGTGTGAAGGTGAACGCGTCGTAGCACCCGGTCAGCTGGACGTCCTCGGGCTCGACGCCGGCATTGCGGAACACGATCCTCTCCGCGTAGTAACCGGCTTGCCGGGTGATGGGTGAGCACTGGTAGTGCATCGCCGTAAACGGCTTATTGACCCTGCCGGCGACCGACATGATGTAGACCGGCCGCTGGCGCAGGTGCCGCGCCCGGTCGGCAGAGGTCACGATGATGCACGTCGCGTTGTCAGTCTCGACGCAGCAGTCGAGGAGATGGCAGGCCGGCTTGACGACCCAGCGGGAGCTCAGCACGTCATCAACGGTCACACGCGACTTGTAGTACGCCTTCGGGTTGTTGGACGCGTGGTAGCTGTGGGCCACCTTGACCCGGGCCAACTGCTCGTTGGTGGTGCCGTAGTCGTGCATGTGGCGGGCGAAGGTGAACTGGAACATCTGGGCCGGGGTCGTGTAGCCGTACGGGAGCGTCTCGAGGGCGCCGCCTGCGACCACCGGCGCGGCGGGCCGGCCGGCCGCCAGGCTGCCGCCCATCCGGGCCTCCGAGTAGCCGTTCATCGACCGGAAGATGGCCACGGTGTGGCACATCCCTGCCTCGATCGCGCCGATCCCGAGCCCGACCAGCGCTTCGGTGCTCGAGCCTCCGCCGGAACAGTCCATGAAGAAGTCCAGCCGGACCCCCAGGTCCTGGGACAGGGCCATCGCGGTGGTCGAGTCGTTGGCGTGGTAGCTGAGCATGCCGTTCACGTCCTCGGCGCCGAGCCCGGCATCGGAGATGGCGTTGCGGACGGCCTCGGCCCCCATCGACCGGGTGCTGCGCCCGGAGTGACGGGAGTACGCGGTCTCGCCGACACCGACGATGCAGTACTTGTCCTTGAGCCCTGCCACGGCCCTACTCTTTCACAACCGTCCGGGCGTACGACTCGATGGGGGTCATCCCGCCTTTGGTGCGCTCCACGCCGCTCTCCCACATCCGGATCTGTGACCTGACCGGCCAGCTCGCCGGCGCGGGGGCGACGCGCGTGCTCGCCGCGTTCGGCGCCGAGGTCATCCGGGTAGAGGACCCGACGAGGGAGGGCCGCTGGGACATCCTGCGCGGTGCGCCACCGTTCGTCGACGAGCGGCGCGGGCTGGAGCTCGGCGGCGGGTTCAACAACCACAACGTCGAGAAGAAGGGCGTCACCATCAACTTGAAGGACCCCCGCGGCCGCGAGCTGTTCACCGACCTGGTGCGCGTCTCTGACGCCGTGACCGAGAACTTCGCGGCCGGAGTCATGGAACGGCTCGGGCTCGGCTACGACGACCTGCGGGCCGCCCGTGAGGACATCATCTATGTCTCGAACTCCGGGTTCGGGCACTCAGGCCCGTACGCGTCGTTCAAGACATGGGGGCCGGTCGTGCAGGCGATCTGCGGGCTGACCTTCACGAGCGGCCTCCCCGGTCTCCCGTCCGCCGGCTACGGCTACTCCTACATGGACCACCACGGTGGCAATTTCATGGCGATCGCGATCCTCTCGGCGCTCACCTACCGCAACCGGACCGGGGAAGGCCAGTGGATCGACATGGCGTGCACTGAGGCGGGCGCGACCCTGACCGGCCCTCTGCTGCTCGATCACACCGTGAACGGTCGCCCGCTCCGCCGGGCGGGCATGCCCCACAGCAACCACAGCCAGAGCCCGGCGATGGCGCCTCACAACATCTACGCCACCGCCGGCGACGACAACTGGGTCGCCATCGCCTGCCGGGACGACGGCG
>DATGGF010000661.1:0-3618 GCA_035308625.1 Acidimicrobiales bacterium
GCCTTTCTGTTGGCAGGCCGCTCAGGGTCCGGTATTACCCGAAGACAGGCTGTGCCTGCGTCTCGGATTGCGATCTCCCTGAGACTGACCGCGCGCCAATAGCAGCTTGGCGCTGATCCTTCCCAGCTGGTGTAGCTCGACTTCCGTAAGGGGCGCGGCGACGTGCTGGGTCACCGCGGCCACGAAGATCGGCTGTGCGTCAGCGAAGACTTCCGCTCCCTCGTCGGTCAGCGTGGCATAGACGATGCGGCGGTCCTGGTCTGCGGGATCGCGGTGGCGAGCAACAAGTCCACGTCGCTCGAGGCGGTCAACAGTCTTTGTCACCGCACTCTTGGCGATCCCGAGCAGATCTGCGATGTCGACCATCCGTAGGCGCCTATCGGGTGCCATCGCTACCCGGCACAACACGAGGTTCTCGGCCCAGGTCAGCCCGACTCCGCGTTGCAGTTCGCGGTTGACCGACACGCGCACCCCGTCCACGAAATCGCACATCCTCGTCCAGGTCTCCAAGGCCTCTGGTCGGCCATCTGCATCCATAGCTGCAGGATAGCAGGTAGTTGACCTGAGTACCATCCTCCTGATAACGTTATCTAGGTAATCATCATCTGGATAAGGAGACATCGATGACTGGACCTGAGCTCCGCAGTCGGTTCCCCGCGGTGCAGCCCACCCGGGCGTCCACGCGAGCGGCGGCCGGACCGCCGTGCGCGGCCGGAGTTCGAGAGAGATGAGTGTCTTCTCCAAGGCAGAGCTGGCCTACCTGAGTGAAGGAAAGCTTGGCCGCCTCGCGACCATTGACCAAGCCGGCATGCCACATGTCGTTCCACTCGGATGGAGCTACAACGCGACGCTCGACACCGTCGACGTCGGAGGCCGGGACTTCGCCCACACTGCCAAATTCAGGAACGTCGAGCGCAATCCGAACGTGGCGCTCGTCGTCGATGACGTGCTGCCGCCGTGGCGACCCCGTTGCGTGATGATCCGAGGTCTCGCCGAAGCACTGCACGAGGCGGTCGGGGCCGATGGCGAGGTGGTCGGACCGATCATTCGGATCACACCCACCCAGGTCATCAGCTGGGGGCTGCCACCCGAAGCTCGTTGACCGTCCTCAAGTCAACTTCCCCATCAGACCGCACACCGATCCACAAAGGAAGAGAGAGAAAAGGAAGATGCCAATACTCGTCGAAACTCCGCCACACGCCTCCCCGCACCAGCACGTCAGGCGGGAACGGCTCCTCGCCGTGGCGGCACCTTCGAGCAGTTCGACGCGACCGGTCACCTCAAGTCACATACGCATCGTCGCGTTATACGCCAGACCCTCGACCATCTGGTCAGAGTGGCACGCACCGAGGTGCTGTCCCGGGCGGGATAGCACGCCAGTCCGCACGCACTACTGATAGAACCGAACAGGAAGAGTCAGCCATGTACGCGATCGTGCGACAAGTTGAATACGACGAGGAAATGGTGCAACGTGCCGAGTCGGAACTGAAGGCCTTCGATGTCGTTCACTCCGCCCAGCCCGGCTATATCGGCAGCATAGTCATCGACATTGGGGCGGGACGAAGGCTCGTGCTGAACCTGTGGGACAGCAATCAAGCCGCAGCAGCGGCGCGGCGCGCCCTCGAAGCGAAGGTTGGGCAGCTTCTTGGGCCTCTTATGACTGTCCCACCTCAGCTGATCGGCGTTGGAGATGTCTTGTCCAGCGACCTGCCATGTCTTCCCTAAACCCCGGTCCATGGAGACGAGGCGTGCTAGTGCTGGGCGAAGTCATGATGCATCCGACAAATAAGGGAGCCTATCGATGACTAAACGTGAGCACCTCGTTCCTCATCCGTGGGCAACAGAACTGCCCGCGTGGCTGACCGTCACCGTAATTTCAACGGCTTTTGTCGTTGGCGGTGCCATAGGGGCACTGACCTACGTCCATCGGTCATCCGTGGTCGAAAAGCACGTCGCCGGGACGAACGCCATTTCGGTTCACATCGTCATTGCCGTTGTGGCGGTCGCACTGGTCATTAGCACACATATTTGGCGACCTCGTTGGGGTCACCGTGCGCGGGTTGCTCCCTTCTCGAAGAATGGGCTCTCTCGGCTCAGCCAGACCATTCGTTTGCAGCGGGGAGTCAACGTCACAAATGTTCTGAGAGTTCTCCTTGCGCTCTCACTCGTTCTGGTGCTTTGTACTGGCCTTTCCGAATGGGTGAGCAGATCATCGGAGGCCTTGACGTGAATTCCTCCGTCAATGCCTGGGGTGGCCCAACCTATATTGGGTGCCCTTTTGGCCCACTGGTTGGATTGCATCGTGGCGTTCTACGTTTCCGCGCTTGTCTTGAACGGAGTACTCGTGAATGTCTCGTCCTGACGCACCACGAAACCCAATTCCGCGTTACCCAACTCCCGGTGGGTCCAGGACTCCTCACATAGAGAGGTACTTCACGCAATGCGGGCTGGGGTTTGACCACGTAGCGCAGGACGAGATCGGTGCCCGGGTAGCAGGCTTGGGCTTGGTTGAGTTGGTCGCAGAGGGTGGCGAGTGCTGGGTCCGCTTGGGCGCGGTGACCGGGTCCGTCCAAGATGCGCTTCCCCCGGGAGCCCCCGGTGCATGTCCCAGATGAGCCTCTATCTCGGAGTCAGGACGCAGAACTCGTTGTCGCCGGGGTCGGCCATCACGACCCACGGCACCTCGCCTTGTCCGGCGTCGATCCGCTTGGCGCCGAGCGACAGGAGCCGCTCGACCTCGGCCCTCTGGTCGCCGTCCGGCGGCGGCGCCACGTCGAGATGCAGCCGCTTCTTCCCGCGCTTCGGGGCAAGCGGCGGACCCCAGGTAATGAATTGGCCCGCGCTGTCGGGTGCGCGGATCGCGGTCTCCTCGTCCTGGTCCCAGACCAGCGGCCACCCCAGCGCCTGGCTCCAGAAGTACCCCACGGCACGGGAGCCGTCGCAAGTGAGGGATCCGACACGGCTCGCGTAGGTGACGAAGTCGTTGCCCGGCTCCAGAACGCAGAATTCATTGCCCTCCGGATCGGCCAGAACGAAGTGAGGGGCATCCGGCCTCTGGCCAATGTCGATCTCGCTGGCGCCAAGGCCAGTCAGACGGGCCACGGTTGCGTGCTGGTCTTCGGCCGACCCGCTGCTGAGGTCGAGATGGATCCGGTTCTTGCCGACCTTCTCCCCCGCGGCGGGAACGAAAACGAAAGTGAAACCGGTCCCGTCCGTCGGCATCAGCCCGACCTTGTCGTGCGTCTCGTCGAAGATCTCCCAGTTCAGCGCCGCGGCCCAGAATCGTGCCAGACGCAACGGCTGAGACGCGTCCCACGTCAGGCTCGCGAGCTTGAGCGTCATCGCGGCCTCAGCAAACAGAACTCGTAGCCCTCGGGATCAGCCACGACAACCGACAGTACCCCCCGCAGGGCGGTGAGCAAAAGTCCGGTGAGCTGCACGGGTGGCGCTCCGAGACGCTGGCGGCCGGATGGGCGGATGAGCACCTGTTAGCGACCTCGCTATATGATGATCCATCGGCCGGCCTGCATGTAGACGCCTCGGCAAGTGTCCGTGAGCATCTCGCCAGCGTCGGCTGCTCGATCTTGTGCCGACCTCGCTGCCGTCCGGGTGTGCCAA
>DATGGF010000662.1:0-2371 GCA_035308625.1 Acidimicrobiales bacterium
CAGATCCCAGGGCCGGGTACGTCGAGTGCGGCTCCGCTGACCACCGCTTCCACGATCTGGCGTTCGGGCGTTCGACCTGAGGGGAAACCGACGTCCACCAACACCGTTTCACCCGACACGATGGCGCCGATCTCGGCCTCGAAGGCCTCGGCGGCCAGCTCGACAGCTCCGAACATGGCGTCGCGCTCGTTGTCGAACGCGCTCACGACGGCCAGATACTCGGCCAGCTGCTGCGCCGACCAGGCCGAGGTGTCCACGTCAGGCGACAGCCAGGACTACGAGGGTCTGGTTGTGAAACCCACCTGTGCCGCGGGTCCGGGCGATTTCACCGTAGGTGTAGAAGCCGGCGACCGGTGCTCCGGTGGAGTGTCGGGCGATGCGACCCACCTCCTCGTCGATCCCGGGCCCACCGAGAACGCCTCGGCGGGCGATGCAGTCGAAAGCGAGGAGCCCGATGGGGGCGTCGCCGCCGAGCTGGCCGATGGCCTCGGCACAGGCGGCGTCGGTGGCGGCCAGCACCGACTCGCTGTTGCCCTCCATGAACCAGGTGAGCCCGCCCTGGGGGACATGGGCCACACAGGTGAGCGACCGGTTCTCGAAGTCGGCGCCGGCCACGAAGCGGACCTCTTCGCCGCTGCGGCGCTCGAGTCCGATGGGGTGGGTGAGGGCGAATCGGGTGAACTCGTCAGGGTCATGGGCCACGTGCTCGGGAGCACCGAGCCCCCGGAGGTAGACGTCGAGCGCCGGCTTCTCATCGAGGGCCAGTACGTGGTTGGCGTCGCTAGCGGTCACGTGCATGGGCGATCCCACCCGGCGCCAGCCGTGGCGCACCCCGATGCCGAAGGGCGCGTCGGAGCCGAGGGCGGCCGCCACCACCGCGTTCGACATGACCCGGTTGCCGTGGAACTGCGATGTGGACCGCATCTTCAGGTCGTCCCCCGCGCACCCACCGACCAGGGGTACCTCGGCGCCCACCATGCTGTACGCGCCGCGGACCACTTCCTGCTGGTCACCGGCCAGCCCGTCGGCCAGGAGCATCAGCACGCGATGAGGCCTCGACGCCACTTCCTCGGCACACGCCGCCACCTGGGCGCCCGCGTCCCACAACCCGGTGGTCGCCTCGGCCGAGGCAGTCGCCACCGTCAGCCCGTCGCCTCCGAGGGCGACGACGACGACCCCGGCGTCGCCGGGCCCGGAGGTGGCGATCTCGCCTGCGGTGGAGCAGCCGACCAGAGGAATGTCGTCGGCCACGGATCCGATCCCGGCCAACAGTTCGCTCGGCTCGTAGCCCGACGAGCAGAAGACGACCAGCAACCCGGCGTCCGACCGTTCCATGGCCTGCTCGGCGGCATCGGCACCGGCCGAGCGGGAGTCAGCCTGAGCCGAACGGCCTACGGCCAGCCAGCGTCTGGTCGCGCGAACAACATCGACAACGGATTCCGTGCCCACCTGGGACTAGTCGACGGATGCAAGGAGGGTCTTGAGGCGGCGACCTCGACGACAATCGGGCCGTTGCAGAACATTGGGGGACCGTTGTCTTGGCCGGAGGTCGTCAGCGGCGCCCGGCCCGGGAGGGTCAGCGGCCCACGGCCCGGGCGAGCTCGGTCTTGTTCATCCGTGACCGGCCCTTCACCCCGCGCTGGCGCGCCTCGTCGTAGAGCTGGTCGTAGGTGGGTCCGCTGTGCTCCCGCGATTCTCCGGTCCGCGCCCGTTCCTTGTTCACCGTGCGGGCGGCGATCTCCTCGGCGCGGTCCTCGGGGCTCCCTCGCTGGAGCAAGCCGTCCTTGATGTGCTCGTACTGCCGCTCGCGCTTGTCGCTCCATTGCTCCTGAGGCATGTCGTGGCTCCTTTTGTCGGCTATCGGCCGTACCACCTGCGTCGTCCTGCGGTCTCGCCACGGCCGAAGCCGAACCCGATCAACCAGAAGAGGAAGACGACCACGGCGACTACCCACAGCGTGTGCACCGCGAACCCCAACCCGCCCAAAAGAAGGGCCAGCAACAGCACGACAAGGATCAATCCCATGCTCAGGTGGTACCCGGGTGCCATGCCGGCTATGCCCTGCGAACACGGGGAGCCCAACCGCAGCGGCAGTAGCGTGCCCGGTTGTGACGACGGAGGGCCGGGCAACCACAGGGTCACGGGATGGGCCCGGCTCGCCGGAGCCGCCGCTCGGCGAGTTGCGAGACGCACTCAGCGCCGATGCCCTCGTGACCGATCCCGGCATCGTCGACGGCTACCGCTTCGACCGGTCCCAGGGGGCCGAGCCCGGGTGGCCCTGCGCAGTCGTGCGCGTCGCGTCGACGGGAGACGTCCAAGCCGCGCTGAGATGGGCCGGACGACACCGCGTGTCGGTGGTTCCCCGGGGCGC
>DATGGF010000663.1:0-4647 GCA_035308625.1 Acidimicrobiales bacterium
TGGCCGGCTACCACGCCGTGCAGACGCGTGTCGGTCCGGACGGCCGCGACTATCTCGTCGTGGCCCGGCGGCCCGGCATCCGGGAGGTCGGCGACGGGAGCGGCCGGGCCGAGTGAAGGTCGCCTTCGTCACCCCCCGCTACGGCCCGGAGGTGATGGGCGGGGCCGAGACCGCCGCTCGGCAGCTGGCCGAGCACCTGGTGGCCGACGTCGGCTTCGAGGTCGAAGCCCTCACCACCTGCGCCCTTGACCACATCACCTGGGACGACGTGCTCGAGCCGGGCGACAGCACCTTGCACGGCGTGACCGTGCGGCGCTTCGCCTCGACGAGTGGCCGGCGCCCGGAGTTCTACGCACTCGACGGCCGCCTGCGGGTGGCCCCGGCCGAGGCCACCATGGCCCAGGCCCGGCAATGGGTCGAGTGGAACGGGCCGGTCAGCCCCGACCTCATCGACGCGGTGGCGGCCAGCGACGCGGATGTCGTGGCCTTCTACCCCTACCTGTACCACCCGACCGTCCACGGCATCGGCCGGCCCAAGGGGGCGAGCGTGCTCCACCCCGCCGCCCACGACGAGCCGGCTCTCTACCTCCCGGTGTTCCGCGCCACCTACGGCGCGGCGGACGCCATCTGCTACCACACCGTGGCCGAGCGACGGCTGGTGCAACGCGTCCACCCGGTCGCCGCCCACCGGCAGATCGTGCTCGGCCTCGGCGTCGACGCCGTGCCCGGTGGGAACCGGCCCGGAGCCGAGATCCTCGGGCTAGCCGGACGCCCGTACATCGTGAGCGTGGGGCGCGTCGACGAGCACAAGGGCTCGGTCATGCTGGCCGAGTACTTCCGCACCTACAAGCGCCGGCGCCCCGGGCCGCTGGCCCTGGCCCTAGTCGGGCCGGTGGCGGCGCGCATCCCCGACGACCCTGACATCGTGGTGCCCGGCGTGGTCGACGAGGCCGACAAGGCCGACATCGTCCACGACGCACTGGTCTCGGTGTCGCCCTCCGCGCTGGAGTCGTTCTCCCTCGTCGTCCTGGAAGCCTGGGTGCAGTCCGTGCCGGTGGTGGTGAACGCCACCTGCCCGCCGACGCGCGAGCACTGCGAGCGTTCGGGTGGGGGGCTCTGGTTCGGGGACTACCGCCAGTTCGAGGCGGTGCTCGACCGACTGCTGGCCGACGAAGCGCTACGACGGCGGCTGGGGGAGAACGGGCAGCGCTACGTGGAGGAGCACTACCGCTGGCCCGCGCTCATCCGCCGCTACGCCGAATTCCTGACCGGCGTGGCCGGGAGCCGCCGGCCCTGACGAATCCCGTCCGGTTCAGGGGGCCCCGGTGATCCCGACGACGTTGTTCACGTGGACCCCGAGGCCGGGCAGCGACCCCACGAAGCCGGCGTCGCCGAAGGCGAACACCCCGCCGTCGGAGCCGGCCATCCAGTAGCCCCGGTTGTCGCGGGTCGAGGTGATGCCCACGACGTTGTTCACGTGGACTCCGAGGCCGGGCAGCGACCCCACGAAGCCGGCGTCGCCGAAGGCGAAGGCGCCGCCGTCGGAGCCAGCCATCCAGTAGCCCCGGCCATCGGAAGTGGGCACGATCCCCACGACGTTGTTCACGTAGACGCCGAGGCCGGGCAGCGATCCCACGAAGCCCGCGTCGCCGAAGGCGAACACCCCGCCGTCGGAGCCCACCATCCAGTAACCGCGCTGGTCGGCGGTGGGCACGATGCCCACGATGTTGTTTACGTGGACGCCGAGCCCGGGCAGCGATCCGACGAAGGGCGCGTCGCCAAAGGCGAACACCCCGCCGTCGCGGCCGACCATCCAGTAGCCGCGGCCGTCGGCGGTATGGACGATGCCCACGATGTTGTTGACGTTGACGCCGAGGCCCGGTAGCGACCCCACGAAGCCGGCGTCGCCGAAGGCGAACACCCCGCCGTCGGCTGCCACCGTCCAGTAACCCCCGGCGTCATGGGTGGGGATGATGCCGACCATGGGCTGGCTCAGGGTCACCTCCCCCATGGACCCGCAGAAGGGGAGATTGCCGAAGTTGAACACCCCGCCGTCGTTGCCGACCATGTAGTAGCCGCTCGGTGTGCCCGACGGCACGTTGCACGGGACCTGCACGGTGAAGGGGGTCCCGGCGTCGCCGGTCAACTGCGGGTCGTGGTGGAACATCGGCCAGGCGCCGTTTTCGTTCACCACCGACCCGTGGGAGCCGGCCAGCTCGAAGTGGTACACGACGCCCTGGTTCAAGCCGTTGTAACCGGCCACCGTGATGCCGATGGTGCCGTTCGGGTCGTCGGTGACGAGGGGGGAGTTCTGCAGTCCGATGCCGGACAGGACGGTGTCGACCAGGGCCCCGGTCTTGCCGTCGAAGATCTGCAATCCCGCGGTGGACGAGACGATCACGTCCTGGTATCCCTGGCCGGTGAGATCGGCGGTGGCCACGCCACCGAAGATCAAGCCTCCGGCGATGGTGTGGTGCCAGATGGGCTGGCCGCTGGCGCCGTCGAGCACCCACACGGTGCCGTTGTTGTTGGCGTTGTTGAACGTGCCCTCGATGACCTGCAGATTGCCGTTGCCCATGACGTCGGCCAGCGCGGGACTGGCGTTGGTGGCGCCGTCGAGGGTGGTGGCCCAGCGCAGGTTGCAGTGGGAGTCGAGGGCGAGGAGCTGATCGGTGGTGGATGCTCCACCCCAGTAAGTCCCAGTGCCGACCACGATGCCTACCGTCGGGGTGTTGTCGAAGAACTCGCCCACCGCGGGCGACGACTGCACCACTTGATCGGTGTCGTACTCACAGGCGAGGCCGTCGTTGGGTTCGCTGTATCCCGAGTTCCCCGTGGGCCGCAGGACGCGGATGTGACCGCCCTGCGGATACGTCGTGCCGTAGGAAACGCCCGGGCTCGAGTCGCCACCCTCGATGATGTCGGTCTGGCCGTTGTGATAGATGTCGGCCAGCGCGGGGGTGGAGAAATTGCTGTCGCCCTGGTACCAGGGAAAGCCACCGAGTACGGCGCCGTTCTGGGCGTTGAGCGCGTACTCCTGCTCTCCCAGGGAGCCGGCGACCACGTCGGTGCTCCCCTGCAGATTTCCCACGGCCATGGATGCCTGCACGCCGGCATGGGGATAGGGGTCGGTATTGGGATTGTTCACCTGGTCGAACCACAGGCCCGTGCCTTGGGGGGTGATGGCCTGGTAGCCGCCGACGGTCCCGTTCCCCGCGTTGCCCACGCCGACGAAGACCGTGTCGTTGGGCGACCCGTTCAGGGACGTGACCGACGGCGTGGAGTCGACAGCCACCCCACCGGTGGAGAAGGGCCACCCCGGCACCTGGCCGCCACCGTTCAAGTAGTAGGCGACGACGTTCCCGGCCCGGTCACCCACCACCGCGGCCGGGCCGCCGGGCAGGTTGGCCACGTTGGGCGACGACAGGGCGACCGGGTTGTTGGTGTCGGACAGGGTGTGGGTCCACGTCTGGGTGAAGGAGATGGAGGCCGCGGCCGGCGAAGCGCTCGAGACGACGGTCACGCCGGCGAGCGCGGCGGACAGCACCCCGAGGCACAGCGACATGCGGACGTGGCGGGAGACGGTGGTGCCCAACGGATCCTCCTGGAGTTCTCCCTCCAGCATCGGCGCGCCCGAGGGGTCTGTTGAGGACACCGGCACTGACGTTGGGGCTCCGTGGGGAGAGCCGGACTCCGCCCCAGGTCAGGTGAGGGTGCGGTCGGCGGCTCGGCGGGGTGCCGAGCACCACCGGCGTAGGGGGGCGGCCACCGTCGGCCAGGCGAGCTCGGCCGCCAGGGCGGCGAAGTCGCCGCCGGGTGGCCCGTCGGTGACCAACCTCACCAGGGCCTCGGCCACGGCCGCGTCGTCGCCGGGAGCGACCGCATAGCCGAGCCCCCGTTCGGCCACCAGCTCGGTGAGTTCGTCCCCGTCGGTCAGCACCATGGGCAGCGCGGCCCCGATGTAGTCGAGGACGCGCGTGCGCGAGGAGAACCGGGTCTCGACATGATCCAGGTGCGTGCTCACAGCCAGATCGGCGTCACCGAGATAGTCGGCCCACTGCCGGTAGGGGACCCACTGCTCGTTGAAGAAGACGTGTGTGCCCGTCAGGCCGAGCTCTTCGCTCAAAGCGCGCAGGCGGGTGGCGATGTCCATCTCGGGGATGGCAGGGTGAGGATTGTGCATGCCCAGGAAGACCAGGCGGATGTCGGCGACGTGCCGACGTGCCCGGTCGACGGCCCGCACCGGGGTGAGCGGGTCGAGCCAGTCGTAGACGCCTCCCCCCCACACCACCACGGGATCGTCGGGACCGATGGCGGCGAACGCGTCCCGCAGGGGGTGACCGCCGGAAGTGCCGATTCCGGCGGCGACACCGAAAGGCACCACGTCGAGCAGCGACCGGAAGGTGGGGTCATCGATGTGGTTGGCCGGGTTCACGCGGCCGGCCGACGACAGAGAGCCCAGCCAGAAGTTCCGTTGGCGCTCGTTGGCGCACAGGAAGAAGTCGCCGCGACGCAGGTCCGCTTCGATCACCAGCACCTGGTGGCTGATGTCGTTGCGCCGGGACTCGGGGTCGCGGTGGCCGGCCTCGAGGTTCTCGAGATGGGTGGGGATGTACATGTCGATGGCCAGCGGCATGTCAGCGGGTA
>DATGGF010000664.1:0-6510 GCA_035308625.1 Acidimicrobiales bacterium
ACGTGGTCGTCACCCCCGACGAGATGGCCGGGCTCATGCAGGGGCTGTACCAGCAAGCGCTCGAGACCCTGAAGGAGCACCTGGGTGGCTGAGCCGGCCGGCGGGCCAGCCGGCGACGGACGCTTCCGCTATGAATTCGTATTCCGCTGCGAGGCTCCGGTGTCCGAAGTGTGGCCGCTCGTGGCCGAAGCCGAACGCTGGAAGCAGTGGACGTTCCTCACCCGCACCTTCCTGCTCCGGCCGGGCGCGCCCACGCCCGACGGCGTGGGCGCGCTGCGTCGCTTCGGCGTGGGACCGTTCGGCAGTGTGGAGGAAGTGGTGGCCTTCGAAGCGCCCCACCATCTCGGGTACGAGGCCCGCAAGGGCATGCCCGCGCGCCACTACCGGGCCGACATCGTCTTGGAAGAAGAAGGTGACGCCACCCGGGTGACGTGGAGCGGCGCGCTGGAGCCGCTCGTGCCCGGCACCGGGCCGCTGGTCCTGGCCTACGCGCGGAGCTTCGTGGGCCGGTTCACCCGCGCCCTGGTCCGATACACGGGGGCGCCGCGCCCGGCGGGCCCGCCGGAACCCGCGGCCTGAGCCCCCCTCGCCCGGCCGGGCCGATCAGATGCCGGCGGTCGACAGGCGGTCGGCGGCGCGCACGCGCTCGGACAACGCCTCGAGGAGCTTGCGCACCACCGTGGGCGCCCGGCGTAGCAGCCGGCGCAGGTCGTCCGCGCTGATCTCGAGCACCTCCATGTCGGTGAGCGCCCGCACCGTGGCCGACCGTGGCTCGCCGTCGATGAGCGACATCTCGCCCACCACGTCGCCGGGGCCCAGACGGGCGAGGCGCCGGCCGCCCCGGACCACCTCGGCCGACCCGGTGGCGATGACGAAGGCGAGGCCGCCCGAGGCGCCTTGACGGGTGAGCACGGATCCGGCGGGGAACTCGGCCGGGACGGTCAGCGCGGCCACTTGCGCCAGCTCCCGTTGGTTGCAGGCGGAGAAAAGCGGGATCTGCTCGAGCAGCTCGGTCCGGCGCGCGCGACCCCATGTCCCGATGGGCACGGTCCGCCTCCTCCTCGTGATCGGGTTCGTCGGGTGGCTGAGGCGCGCCACCCTAGCCCTCCGCCCCGGCCCGGGGGCCGGCCGCGGCGCCTCCGTGGTGGCCGACCCGGCTCGCAGCGTGGCGAGGCGTTTTGCCGACGTTGGGACCACGAGCAGGCCGGGTGCCAGCTGCAAGCAAGCCGGATGAACGCGGAAGGAAGCGGTGCGTGGGCCGTTTTCCTTCCAGCGACACACACGGCGCCACCCCGGCGTCGGCCGGTGGCCCGGCGTCAGAGCCGGCCACCAGGGGGAGGCAAGGGGGAGAGGTTGCGGAGCTTGATCCGTGGCCCGTCGGGACGTGGGCGTGCCCGTTTCCGGTGGGCGATCGGGGGTATGTCGGCCGCGCTGTTGGCAGCCGGCGTGACGAGCCTCATCGGCGCGGGTGGCGCCGCGGCTGACACCAGCCCCGGGCAGGGAAGCTCCTACGCGCAACTGCTCCAAGTCACCCCGCACGAGGGATCGCTGGCCGTGGGGGCCGTGTTCGGTGAAGCCCTCGCCGGCCACACCAACACCTTCGCCCGGGCGCAGTCACAAGGTTTGGACCTGGGCGCGGTGGGTGAGTCGGCGCGTCAGTACAACTGCGGTTCGGCGCCGCAGCAGGCGGTGTACGACGCCGTTCCCGACCCGCTGCAGACCGAGACCGGCGCACCCGGCGCCGCGCAGGGCCAGACCGACAGCCCGAGCAAGTCGGACTACTTCTCCACCGAGTTCGTCAAGGCCGACTCGACTCCCTACGGCGAGGCCGACACCACCTTCGGCGGGCCCGTGGCCGACCCGACCAACGCCTTCACCGTGTCGGGCATGCATTCGAAGAGCTGGTCGGGCGTGGTGAACGGCGTCAACGAGGCCGGCGCCACCGCCGACATCGCGTCGCTCGACATCGCCGGCACGGTCCATCTCGACGGGCTGCACTGGGAGACGCTCGACCCCACCGGCGGCACCCCCACGGGCTCGTTCAGCATCGGTCACGTCACCATCGCGGGGACGACGCTGCCCACCTCGAACGACCTCTCGGCCGTGCAGAACGCGGTCAACCAGGCCATCGGGGCCATCGGACTCCAGATGCAGCTGCCCAAGCTGGTGGTGTCCCAGGGCGTCGCCTCGGTGCCGCCGCTCGAGATCGACGTGGTGCCCAACGCCACCCGCGACGGCGTGCTCGACCCGATCATCACCAACCCCTCGGTGCAGGGGAACGTCTTCCAGATCACCAACGGCCTGGAGAACGGGTTCTCCAGCGACAACCCGCCGCTCAACAGCCTCGGGCAGACGGAGTCCGGGGCCAACGGCCAGCAACTGGCCCAGGCCCTGTGCCAGAGCGACACCGCCATCACCATTCTCGACGTCACGGTGGCCGCCTTCGACGGCGGTGGCTACTTCAACACGGCCTTCGGAGGCGTGAACGCCTCGAGCGGGCCCCTGCCGCCCAACTCCTACGACCTCGCCGCGCTCGGCTTCGGCAGCCTCGACACGCCGGGGTCGAGCCAGTTCACCCCCGGCGATGCCGGCATCCCGGGCACCGCCGGCCTCGGCACCTCGCTTCCCGCCTCGTCGGCGTCCGCGCCGAGCAGCCCGCTGGCCGCGGGAGCGGCGCCGGTGCGGGCGCGTCGGGGGATCCTCCTTTCGGGCACGGCCGGCCCCCTCCTCGCCGTGGGCCTGGCCGGACTCGGCCTGCTCGGCCTGCTGGCCGAAGCCGACCGCCGCAAGATGCGCCGGGCCCAGCGGACCATCACCTTCGACCAGTGACCAGGGAGTGATCTCGTGGCCGAGATGAACGGGCCCGTAGACGGGCACAGCCGACCGCCGGTGGGCGCGTTCCCGGTGGCTACCCGCCTGTTGCGCGGGTACGCCCCGGCCGTCGTGCTCATCGCCGTGGTGGCGCTGGTCGCCCTCCTCGTGCCGAGCAAGGTCAAGGTGACGGATACGGCGGGTTCGGCGTACGGGCCGGGATCGGCCGCCACCGTCCCCTCCTCGTCGGGAACCACGACGACCGCCGCGGCCGGCGGCGCCACCGCGGCGCAAGCCGGCACGGCCGGCAGCGCCGGCCAGACGGTGACGATCCCCGGGCGGACCCAACCGTGCAGCGGGCAGTCACTGCAGGTGCCGGGTGATCCCTACTCGCCGCCGTGCGTAACGTTCTCGGGGACCAACGGCGGCAACACCGCCACCGGGGTCAGCGGCAACACCATCACGGTGACGGCGCGACTGACGACCGACCAGAGCTTCCAGCAGACCTTGGCCACGCTGGCCGGCGCCCAGCTGCGCGACACCAACGACGACAACGAGCGCACCATCCAGGCGCTGGTCCAGTACTTCAACACGCACTTCCAGTTCTACGGGCGCAAGATCGTGGTGAAGTTCTTCACCGGACAGGGCTCGCTGTCGCAGGAGCTCCAGGGCACGGGACAGGCCAATGCCGAGGTCGACGCCAAGACGGCGCAGTCCCTCGGCGCCTTCGCCGACCTGACGGCCGAGTCGGAGCCCTACTCCACCGCCCTGTGGAACAACGGCATCCTCGGCTTCGGCGACCCGTACATGCCCAACTACTGGCACCAGCAGCACCAGCCCTTTGACTGGTCGCTGGCCACCGACGGCACCGACCTGGCCACCGGCATCGGCAACTACGCCGTGCAGAAGCTCTGTCCTCAGGGGACCCCGGCCGCCTACGCGGGGGGAAACCTCAAGGGTGCGCCGCGCAAGTTCGCGGGCATCGCCCCGCAGAACGAGCTGTACCAAGTCTCGGCCACCGTGTTCAAGCAGATCATGAACGCCCACGGGTGCGCCGTCGACAACTTCCAGTACTCGCTCGACCTCGGCACCGAGTCACAGCAGGCATCCAACCTGGTGGCCCAGCTCAAAGCCGGCGGCTACACGACCATCATCTGCGGGTGCGACCCCATCTTCCCCGTCTACCTGTCGGGGGTGGCCGCCCAGCAGAACTACTACCCCGAGTTCGTGGAGATCGGTGCGGCGCTGGTCGACCAGGACTACGTGGGCCAGCTGTACAACCAGCAGTTCTATGCCCATGCCTTCGGGATCAGCCCCAACGAGGCGACCGTCCCCTACACGCAGACCATCGGTTACGCCGCCTACAAGACGGTGCGGACCGACGAACCCGCCTTCTTCGTCGACATCATCTACCTGCAGCTCGACATGCTGGCCATCGGCCTGCAGATGGCCGGGCCCGATCTCACACCGGCCACCTTCCAAGCTGGCATGTTCGCCTATCCCCCGCGACTGGGGCCGGCCGGGTTGTGGGGCTTCAGCACGGCACAGCACACCATCCCCAACGACTTCCGTGAGGTGTGCTGGAGCCCGAACACCACGTCGCCCAACAACAACAAGCCGGGGGCCTACGTCCAGACCTCCAACCAGCGGTGGACGCCCGACAACGTGCCCAAGGGCCCGCCCGGCTGCCCCATCCCGAGCTCGTGACGTCCGGCCGGATCGACGTCCGGGCCGCGCCCGGCGCGGTATTCGACCGATGGCGCTCGGTGTCGGCACGGGTGCAGGTCGCGTCGTTGGCCGGCGCGGTGGTCGTGGTCTACGTCGTGGCGCTCGCGATCACCGGCAAGCACGGGTACGTCCACCGCCACGCCCCCATCGGGTACCTGCTCGTGGGCGTGGTCTACGGGTCGGTCAACGCACTGGGCGCCATGGGCCTGATCCTCGTGTACCGGGCCAACCGCTTCATCAACTTCGCCCACGGCGCACTGGGCAGCCTGGTCGGCGTGCTGGCGGTGGGACTCGTCAAGGTGCACGGCGTCGACTACTGGCTGGCCCTGCCCGGCGCCGTGCTGGTGGGCGGAGTGGTGGGCGCGCTGACGGAGGTCTTCATCATCCGCCGGTTCCGCAACGCGCCGCGGCTGGTGCTCATGGTGGCGAGCGTCGGGCTGGCCCAGCTCTTCGCCGGATGGGAGCTGCTCGGATCGAAAGGTGAAGGCTTCATCGCGTTGACCGGCGCCTTCACGCCGCCGTTCAACGTGGCCATGACCGTCGACGTCTACACGTTCCACAGCGCCGAGATACTCGTGGTGGCCGTGGTGCCGGCGGTCATCGCCCTGTTGGCCTGGTTCCTCTTGAAGACCAACTCGGGCATCGCCGTGCGGGCCGCGGCCGAGAACAATGACCGGGCGCTGACGCTCGGCATCCCCGTGCGCCGGCTGTCGACCATCGTGTGGACGCTGGCCGGGGCGCTCGCCGTCCTCACCTACATGCTGTCGGCCCCCTTCGAGGGCGTGAAGCCGGGCGTGGTCTCCAACGGGCCCACGGCGTTGCTGCCCATGCTGGCCATCGCGGTGGTGGCCCGCATGGAGTCGCTGCCCATGGCCATGGGGGCGGGCATCACGCTGGGCATGGTGGAGGCGGTCGTCCGGTGGAACACGGCGGGGAACCCGGCCATCATCTGGGCCATCTACCTGGGCGTCATCGTGCTCGCCCTGTTGGCGCAGTCCAACAAGCTGTCGCGGGCGGAGGAGTCGGGGACGTCGTCGTGGTCGGCGGTGGGTGCGCTCAAGGCCATCCCGTCCGAGCTGCGGTCGCTGCCCGAGGTGCGCTGGACCCGGTGGGGGCTGCTCGTCGCGCTGGTGGCGGCGTTCATCTTCGTGCCCCACATGTGGGGGCCGAGCAGCCAGCTGCTGGCCGGCTTCGCTCTGGTCTGGGCCATGGTCGGGGTGTCGCTGGTCGTGCTCACGGGGTGGTCGGGCCAGATCAGCCTGGGCCAGTTCGGCATCGCCGGCGTGGCCGCCATGGTGGCGGGCAACCTGGTGGCCCACTGGAACGTCGACTTCTTCTTCGTCATCCTCGCCGCCGGCGGCGCCGGCGCACTCATGGCGCTGCTGGTGGGCCTGCCGGCGCTGCGCATCAAAGGGCTGTTCCTGGCGGTGACCACGTTGGCGCTGGCCATCGCGCTCGACCAGTACTTCTTGAACAGCGCCACCTTCCCCCAGTTGATCCCGGCCGAAGGCGTCACGCGGCCCCTGCTGCTCCAGCGCTTCGACCTGGGCAACGAATACGAGATGTACATGGTGTGCCTGGCCTTCCTGGGACTGGCCATCCTGGCTACCCGGGGACTGCGCCGCGCCCGGGCCGGGCGCGTGCTCATCGGCACCAAGGACAACGAACGGGCCGCTTCGGCGGCCGGCGTGTCGACCACGAGCATCAAGCTGGCCGGCTTCGTGGTGGCGGGGGTGATCGCCGGTGTGGCCGGTGCTCTCGACGTGTACCTCCTCCAGGCCCTCAACCCGGGGAGCTTCCCCGCCATCGACAGCATCACCGTGTTCGGGTACTCGGTGATCGGGGGCCTCGCCTCGGTCCCCGGCGTGCTCATCGGCGTGCTCACGTTCAAGTACGTGGAGTCGATCACGGCACTGGGCCAGTGGCACCTGGTGGTGAGCGGCGTGTTCCTGCTCTGGGTCCTCCAGGTGC
>DATGGF010000665.1:0-2857 GCA_035308625.1 Acidimicrobiales bacterium
CGTCTTCGCCGCCGCAATCCTCCCGCGACACTCCCCAAACCCGATCCTCCTGAACCCATCCCGCTCGCAGTACCCTTTGAAGATCACCTCATCCCCATCGGCAAGGAACGTCCGCGTCTCGCCGCTGGGAAGCTGTATCGGCTTCCGCGGCAGCGGCTTCCCATCCGGCCCGTTCCCCTGCCACGTCAACTCCAGCAGGCAGCCGCGTTCGGTCGGTCCCAAGCCCGAGACCGTGCCGCTGGCGAGCAGGTCGCCGGGTTGGAGGTTGCACCCGTTGGAGGCGTGGTGCGTGAGCATCTGGGCGATGGTCCAGTACATGTCCTTGAACGCGTTGGATTTGCTCAGGAGCACGGGCGAGAGGCCGCGGGCCCGCATCTGCTCGGATTGCAGATAGACCTCGAGCGTGATGTCGAACCCGCCGCGGGCCTGGTCCTGCTCGGAGTAGAGGTACGGCAGCGGCCGCGGGTCGCCGGGGGGCCGCCTGTATGCCGGGCAGCGGAAGGGCTCCAGGGCCTCGAGCGTGACGATGTACGGCGAGATCGTGGTCCCGAAGTTCTTGGCCAGGAACGGGCCCAGGGGCTGGTACTCCCATTTCTGAATGTCCCGCGCCGACCAGTCGTTGACCAGGCACAGGCCGAAGATGTGTTCCTCGGCCGTGTCGATCGGGATCGGCTCGCCGAGGGTGTTGCCCGGCCCGACGAACGCGCCGACTTCCAGCTCGTAGTCAAGCATCTTGCAGGGGCCGAAGGAGGGGCCGGCCTTGGGGTCGTTCTCCGGTGGTGCCTGCTGGCCGCGGGGGCGGCGTATCTCGGTGCCGGATGGGACGATCGACGAGGCCCGCCCGTGGTAGCCGATGGGGATGTGCTTGTAGTTGGGCAGGAGGGGCTGATCGGGGCGGAACATGGCGCCGACCGTGGAGGCGTGGTGGATGCTGGCGTAGAAGTCGGTGTAGTTCGGGGAAGTCACAAGCTCGACGAGCTGTACCTCCGAGATGTCGTAGACGGCTCGCGCCCGCGCGGAGTCCTTCGGGCGAGACTGTCCCTGGATGAACGCCCGCTGGAGGTACTTGCGTATGGCCTTGACCGCCGAAGAGCCCGAGGCACACAGGTCATCGCCGAACTGGAGTGCTCCAGCCAGCCACGGATCTTCTCCGAGCATGCCTTCCACAGCCATCCACCGGAGGTTGAACATGACGTCGCCTACGCGGACGCCCGAATACTCGTCGCCTTCGCCGTCAGAGAACCGGCACAGCGGCAGATTCTGAATCGGAAAGTCCGTACCCGGATCGTTCGCCGACTCGACCCAGGATCTGAGCTTCGGGTCGTGGGTTTCGTTGATGGGCATGGGGGAAAGAGTAGCGACCCGGAAGCTCCCTCCCTCGCCGCCGTGTATAGACCGGAGACATCCTGAACACCCGTTCGGGGACATGGTGGGCGCTTTTGCGGATGCTGTGGCCTTCCGGAAGGAGGCCAGGCATGCCGTGGCAGGAGGCTTCGACTATGTCCGAGCGTTTGGGCTTCGTCACGCTGGCGTGCGCCCCCGGCTCCAACCGCGCCGAGCTGTGCCGGCGGTTCGGGATCGAGCGGGCGACGGGATACAAATGGACCGAGCGATTCGAGCAGGAGGGCCCGGCGGGCCTGACGGACCGGTCGCGCCGGCCCAAGCACTCGCCCAACCGGACGGCCGGGGCGATCGAGCAAGAGGTGCTGGCCGTGCGTGGGGCCCACCCGGCCTGGGGCGCCAGGAAGATCCGCCACGTGCTGATGCGGCGGGGAATCACGGCACCGGCCTGCAGCACCATCACGGAGATCCTGCGGCGGCACGGGCGGATCGAGCCGGAGGAATCGGTCAAGCACAAAGCGTTCGTGCGCTTCGAGCGCCCGCATCCCAACGAGCTGTGGCAGATGGACTTTAAGGGATGGGTCCAGACCGAGGAGGGACGCTGCCATCCGCTGGTGGTGCTCGACGATCATTCGCGGTATGCGCTCCTGGTGCGGGCGTGTCCGGACCAGACGACCCGGCGGGTGCGGGACCTGCTCATCGGGACGTTCCGCGAGTACGGGCTGCCCGAACGGATCCTGACGGACAACGGATCGCCGTGGGGTACTAGCGACGCGGGGCATCGCTACACGCCGCTGACAGTGTGGCTGTTGCGGCTGGAGGTGGGGGTGTCCCACGGCCGGCCGCGGCACCCCCAGACGCAGGGCAAGGAGGAGCGGTTCAACCGGACGCTCAAGGCCGAGACGCTGCGGGAGGTCCCGGCGACCTACGCGGCCTGCCAGACGACCTTCGACCGGTGGCGTCCGATGTACAACCACGAGCGTCCGCACGAGGCGCTGGGGATGGCCACGCCGTCGAGCCGGTACCGGCCCAGTGCGCGTGCATACCCCGAACGGTTCGCGGCGCTGGAATACCCGGCGGGGGACGCTGTGCGTGTGGTCGGGATGCACGGGCGGCTGAGCTACCGGAACCAGATCTGGCAGGTGCCACGGGCGTTCGTGGGAGAACGCGTGGCGTTGCGGGCCACCCAGGACGATGGGATGCTGGGGGTGTACTACTGCCGCGAGCAGATCGCACGCGTGGACCTGAGGGCCGGAGGAAAGACGCGCCCGCCGCGGTGCCGGACTCCGCTCGCTGCGCTCGCTCCGTCCGGCACCGCGGCGGAGAGAAGTGTTTAGAATGTCCCCGAACACCCGTTCACCATGTCCCCGGTCCAAACAGCTGCCGATCAGAGCGCGTTTTCGTTAGACTCGGGCCATGCCGGGATGGTAGCTGATCAAGTGGTGGACTCAGCAGGGACCCACGTTCACGGTTGCCTGGGTCGTCTGGGTTGTCGTTTCCATCACGCTCCACGAAC
>DATGGF010000666.1:0-3181 GCA_035308625.1 Acidimicrobiales bacterium
CACGAAGCGGAGCCCAACCGGCGCGGGCGCGTCGCCGCCCGCGACGACGGCCCGGCGCGCTCGTGGGAGGCGATGTTGACCAGGATGCCGGCCGCCACCATGGTGATGACGAGCGACGACCCACCGAACGAGATGAACGGCAGGGGGATGCCTGTCACCGGCAGGACGCCGATGACGGCCCCGATGTTGATGATCGCCTGGCCCGTGATCCAACACGTGGCGGCCACGGCGAGCAACCCGCCGAAGCGATCGGGGGCGCGGCTGGCGGCGCGCAGACCGAGCCAGGCCAAGGCCAGGAAGAGCACCAGCACGACGAGTCCGCCCACCAGTCCGCCGTCCTCGCCCACTACCGAGAAGATGAAGTCGGTATGGGCGTTGGGGAGCAGTCCCCACTGTTGATGGCCACCCCCGAGCCCCAGGCCGAACAACCGACCCGAGCCGAGGCCCACGAGTGACTGCACGACCTGGTACCCGGAGCCGCGCGCGTGGGCGAACGGGTTCACGAACGACAGCAGCCGGGCCCGCCGATACGGCTCGGCCAGGCCGACGATGAGCCCGAGGACGACGGTGACGGCCAATGCCCGCAGCACCGGGCGCACAGGCACCCCGCCGGCATAGAGCAGACCGAAGGTGATGCACACGAGCACGATGGCCGTCCCCATATCCGGCTGCTTGAGCACGAGCAAGGCGGCGAAGGCCAGCACCACGAGCAACGGCCCCACGACGTGGCGCACCTGCTCGACTCGGTCGGCCCGGCGGGCGAGCAGGTCGGCGGCGAAGACCGACAACGCCAGCTTCATGAGCTCCGACGGCTGGATGCGCAGCAACCCCACGCCGATCCACCGGCTCGAGCCACCGGCGGAGACCCCGACGCCAGGGACGAGCACGGCGAACAGGAGCACGAAGCTCCCCACCAACAGCACCACCCGCCACCGCCGCCAGCGGTCGTAACGAATGCGGGCCGCGCCGAAGAGCGCCAGCCCACCGAGCGCCATCCACAGGAGCTGGCGTTCGAAGATGGTCCATACCGAGCCGTAGTACTGCAACGACGTGTAGGCCGATGCCGAAAGCACCATGACCATGCCGATGACACAGAGCGCGGCCGTGACGACGAGGATCCCCGTCCGGGTGGACAGGCGTGGCGTCGGACCGGCACGGGCCGGGGCACGACTGTTCCCGGTCACGAGCGCCAAACGGGGCGGCCGGCCGGCGGCCCGGCCAGAACGCGCCGCGGGGGACGGCCCTGCTGCGGGGCTCACCGGGCCGCGCCCTCCGACGCGGGCCCGGCCCCGGCCAGCTCGCGCACGCACCGGGCGAAGTCGTCGCCGCGCTCGGCATAAGAGGAGTACCAGTCGAACGAGGCGCAGGCCGGCGAGAGCAGCACGGCGTCACCGGGCCGGGCCAAGCTGGACGCGGCCAGCACCGCGTCGCCCATCGACTCGGCACGCTGGACGGGCCGGAGTCCGGCGAAGGCCGACTCGACTTCCGGCGCCGCCTCTCCGATGGCCACCACGGCGCGCACATGGGGCGCCAACGTGCCCAGCACCGACAGGTCGAGGCCCTTGTTCCGCCCGCCGGCGACGAGGACGGCATGGGTGAAGGCGGGCACCGCGGCCAGCACGGCACCGGGCGTGGTGGCCTTCGAGTCGTCGTAGAACTTCACCCCATTAGCCTCCCCCACCAGCTCGACGCGATGGGGGAGGCCCCGGAACTCCAACAGGGCTCGCCGGCAGCCCGCCCGATCGGCCCCCATCGACGTGGCAGCCGCCACCGCGCACAGCGCGTCGCTGACTTCGTGCGGGAAGGGGCGGGCCAACTCGTCCACGTGCACCACCTCCTCGCCGGAGACAACCAGCGCGCCGTGGCGGACGCGCACGTCGCCCCGGTCGAGCCCGAAGGTCACCGCCCGCGCGCCGCGCCGGACCGGCGCCGCGCTCTCGGCCACCACCACGGCATCGTCGGCGTTCACCACCACGACGTCGCCGGTGGCGGCGTTGGCCCACAACTGCGCCTTGGCCGCCCGGTAGTGCTCCAGTGACGGGTGCCAGTCGAGATGGTCGGCCGAAAAGTTCAGCCACGCCCCCACCGCGGGGCGGAAGTCTCGGGTCAGCGCCAGTTGGAACGAGGAGACCTCGGCCACGACGACTTCGGGATCCCGGTCGAGCGCGTCGAGGAGTGGGAGCCCGATGTTCCCCGCCGCCACCGCCCGCCGCCCTGAAGCCTCGAGCATGGACGTGGCCATGGTGACCACCGTGGTCTTCCCGTTGGTGCCGGTCACCGCCACCATCGGAACGCGGGCCCGGCGCCAGGCAAGCTCCACCTCGCCCACCAGGGGAACGCCGTCGAGGGCGAAGACCGGGTGCGCGGCCGGCACCCCGGGGGTGACGACGACCTCGTCGACGGAGGCGGCCAAGCTGGCCAGGGCATCGGCGTCGGGGGCGACGACGAGATCCAATCCGAGCTCGGCGGCCACTGAGGCCGGGCGCGGGCCGGCGTCGTCGTCCGCGGCCACCACGTCGGTCCCGTCGGCCAGCAGGTGCCGCGCCACTGCGGCACCACTCACCCCGAGCCCGTAGACGAGCACACGCGGCCGAGACCCCGGCGTCACAGCGTCCCCGGCGCGTCAGTGCAGGGCAGTGGTGGCCAGAAAGTCCGCATAGAAGAGGCCGAGGCCGAGAGCGGCAAAGAGCCCGCCGAGGATCCAGAAGCGGACGATCACCGTCGTCTCGGGCCAGCCGACCAGCTCGAAGTGGTGGTGGATCGGTGCCATGCGGAACACCCGTCGGTGGAAGACCCGGAAGCTCACGACCTGGATGACCACCGACAAGGTCACGATGACGAAGAGCCCGCCGATCACGGGCAGCAGCAATTGGAGGTTCATCTGCAGGCAGAGGCAGGCGAGCCCCGTGCCAATGGCCAGCGAACCGGTGTCGCCCATGAAGATGCGCGCCGGCGCCGCGTTCCACCAGAGAAACCCGACACAGGCCCCCGCCATCGCGATCGCGCACAGGGCGAGGTCGAGCGCATTTTTCACGTCATAGAGAGCAAAGTGCCGATACTGCCAATATCCGATGAGCGCGAAGCAGATGAAGCAGAACGACATGGAACCGGCCGCGAGCCCGTCGAGGCCGTCCGTGAGATTCACCGCGTTCGACTCGGCCACGATGATGAACACCGCCCA
>DATGGF010000667.1:0-3058 GCA_035308625.1 Acidimicrobiales bacterium
TTCCCACCGTGTGAGCGTTGGCTTGCTCGCCCTGGCTGAGGCGTCGCCGCTCCTCGACCCACTCCTGACGTGCACGGCGCAGCGCTCCCAAGGTCGTCGACCACTGACGGGACTTGGTGAGCCAGTGCCCCCGATAGCCGAGGTCGTGTGCCCAGTAGCGCAGATGGAGCCCGGCGTTCTCGGGACGTCCCCCGAGCTCCCAGGCGGTCGCCGCCAGGCGCTTGTGGTGGGGCGGCAACGGACGCCGCTCGATGTCGAGGTGGCTTCGGAATCGACGGTCGAGAACACCCTGTTCGTCAGCGGACTTGGTTGCGTACTTGGCTATGTAGTTGGCCACCGCTGAAGACAGAAGCCCGTCGTCGGCTCGGGCGATGAACCGGATGTCGAGCTGGTCACCCCAGCAAGCTCTGCCACGACCGTCGGGGAGCGGAACCGCCACCTGACTGACGGCGAGCCGAAGAGCCAAAGCCAGAGTTTCGGGAGCCACATCGACGGCTGGCGCCTCGCTGTTCCCACGCGCTCCGTCGAGCCGCATCACCGCATGGACATGGACAACGCCACGGCGTTGATACTCGACCACTTTGGCGTACGACACCAGAACGTGACGATCGAGCTCCTTGGGGATCATTCCGAGCAATCGGGCCAACAGGCGGCGGAGGTAGATGGTCGTGCGGCGCCAGAGCTCGCCGACGGCGGCATTCCAAAGTACAGAGGCGGCGTGCTGATAGCAGTCGGCGCACAACGGCATTCCGAGCTCGGGCGCATCTGGCAAGTGACGGGTCCAGCAGGCCATTGGCCGACCGTGCGCGCATCGATGCCCTCGGGGGCCGGGGCGGCACGGTTGGTTCGGAGCATTGCGTTTCCTGCCGTGGACGGGCCCGAAGCTCGGCGCCGTGAGCGTGAGGAACAACGTCGGCCTGCTCGCCACGGATTCAGGCACGCCTTTCCCGCCCCGAAGTCCGGCAGTGATGAGCTGGCGCGCATCTTGCTTGTAAACGTGCGAGCACGATGGGCAGCGGGTAGCTCTCCGGCTCCCACAAGCCTTGAGCAGCACTCCGTCAGGTTGACTTGATGTCGAGAACCGACGTGTGTGATTTCCGCTGTCGGGATCGAACTCGTCCACGTTGCCGGTAAGACGGACCGGTTCCCGGCACCAACCACATGCGCGGCCCTGGGACTCGAATCGCGCCAACTCCTCGGCGTCGGCCACCCGGTCCAGAATGTCAGCAAGCGGCAAGGCCTCGAGCATCAGGCTGCACCTTCGCCAGGTGGGCACGGCAGAGGACCGCCATGAACCTTCCTTCCGTGTTCAGCGACGGTCCGAATGGTCTCGTCATCGAGCCAGAACGCCCGCATCCGTGTGGGGAAACCGCCCTCGTGACGGAGCAGCCCGACACCGCGGGTAGCGGCGTCGATGTCGGAAGCTGAGTATCCGGCGGTCGCCCAGCCCGCGCCGAGGATCGTGTCTGATGCGTCTTTGGTCGAGCACCGCATCGCCCAGCGGTAACCGAACAGGTCTCTGATGGCGCTGGGAACCACGTCGGTGGACGGCTTCTGCGTGGCGGCGATGACGACGATGCCCGCCGCCCTTCCACGGGCGATCAAGTCTCGGAGCACGTCGCCAAAGGCCGCCGCCGCCTTGCGGTCCGGGTGGGCAAGATAGAGAGCCAGCTCGTCGATCACGACCACGTGGAGGGGACAACCCCGCTCGACCTTCCGACGTTCCCTGATCAATAGGCTCTGGAACCGAAGCTCCATCTGCGTCTGGATCTCCCGCAGTGCCGCCGTCGCTTCCTGCAGGTCGGGCCCGACGAACCGGTGCGCGCAACCACGCCATGCTGCCAGCTCTACAAGCTTCCCATCGAAGAGCCAGATGACCACGCTCGGATCCCAGGCGCAGGCAGCCAGGATCGTAGCCAGCGCTCCCGACTTCCCGGATCCCGGCTCGCCCCCGATCAGCAGGTTGTGCTCAGGCAGCGAGACCGTCACACCCAAACCAGCCTCGTCGATCCCGACAGGAATAGGCGCCCAGCAGTCCGTGACAGCCGACGACGGAGCAGGCCACGGGATTGGCACCTCGGCCAGCGGATCCCGGACTGCGATGGTGACGAAGCAGAGGCCGGCGTCGTCGGTATCCCGGGTGATCCCTACGCTCCGCGCCTGCCACGCTGCCGCAAATGCCTCCCGTGCCAGCTCCAGGTCTGCGATCGAAGTCCCGACCTGCATCCGCAGAGCGAGCTCCACGCCACAGGGAACTTTGTCGACCTTCAGCACGATGGGGGGTCGCTTGGCGAGCCGAGACGACTCGAGGTTCGCCACTGTGAAGCGGAAACGCCGCCTCACGCGGCTGAGTCGCAGTCGAGTGACAAGCCAAGTCCTCGTCGGGCTGAAATACAGCACCGCTCCCTACATGCCAAGCCAGAGAATGAGTCCTGCGTCGTTCCCGACGAGGCTCGCGGCCCACGCCTCGGTAAGCCAGATCGCCATCACCAGGGAGAGTTCGAATTTCCAATTCCACGCCCACTTGACGAGCCCGAAGATCAGCTGCTCCGTCAGGCTCTCAGGGTGCTCTGTCTCTTGCCGCATAGTCAGGACCTCTCGATCTTCGGAGTGCGGGCCCTGGGGCTTATTCATGGCCCCAGGGCCCGCACCTGCTTCCTTCAGGACGCCTGCCGGGAGGAGCCACTGGCGGGCTCGATGCGCTCGGCGCGGAAGGACACACCTGACCGGTCGCCGATGGCCCATGGCGATGCCACGAGATTGGTGACCGTCACCGACGTGCCCTGGGTGATGCCCTTGGGCTCGCCGGCCACCTTGACTGGGATCACCTGTGCACCCTCGGCATCGAGGGCGACAAGCGACACCACGTAGAGGGGACGCCCGTCCTCGCCGACACGGGGCTGGCGGCTGTCGAAGTCGACAGCAGCTTCCGGTGCCCCGGCGGCAAGAAAGGTGATCGACTTTGTGTCGACCGGGATTCGCATGAGACAACCTCCTGGTTCGCTGCCATCCGGCAGGTCGCCGCACATGCGGCGACACCTCGGACGGTACGGAAGGC
>DATGGF010000668.1:0-6425 GCA_035308625.1 Acidimicrobiales bacterium
TCAGGAGGTCTTGTGCAACCCGTCGAGGATCATCGGGAGCAACCGGGCGGTCTGCTCGGGGGTCAGTGTCGCCATGGTGCACATAGGCCCGACCAGGCGCATCACGTCCTCACCGCTCACGTCGGTGCGGACCACTCCGGCGCGTTGAGCCCGGCCCACCACGAGCTCGGCCGCCTCGTCAATGCGCTCCCGAGAGCGAAGCTTGAGATCGGGATGCTTCTCGAAGGCTTCGCGCAACTCGTTCAAGAACGTGCGCTTCGACTGGGCGTAGCGGACGAATGCCTCGAGGAAGCTGACCACCGCCAGCCAGGGTTCCAGCTCAGCAGCCGCCACCTCGGCTGAGCGCACTAGCTCGTCGACGTCCTCGCGGTAGACGGCCTCGACCAGATCGATGCGCTTGGGGAAGTGACGGTACAGGGTCCCGATCCCCACGCCGGCTTGGCGGGCGACCGCCTCCATGGAGGCCTCGGCCCCCTCCGAGCCGAACACCTCCCGGGCCGCCTCGAGCAGGCGCTCGTAATTGCGCCGGGCGTCAGCCCGCATGGGTCGCTCGCCCTCGTCGATCCCAGGTCGTCCGGCGTCGACCAGGGCCTCGGCAGTGCGCTCGCTGGTCATCGTGCTGGTCCTTCGTACTGCTCCGGGACTCCCCGAAAATTCGGGCTTGCTAACCGGAGGCACCCTCCGTATACTAACCGGAGGAACCTTCCGGTTCTCAGGATACCAGCGAAAAGGTCCAAGTCAATGCCCCTTTCCCTCCTTTCTAGCCCCCGCTCCGCCGCCCACGGCCAGGCGGAACGGCCCCGTTCCCGCCTCCTCCAGAACCCCGCCGTCTTCCTCTTCGTGATCCTGACGGCCCAGCTCATGGTGGTGCTCGACACCACGATCGTGAACGTCGCCCTCCCCCACATCCAGCGCGGCCTGGGCTTCTCCGCCTCGTCGCTCTCGTGGGTCATCAACGCCTACATCCTCACGTTCGGCGGGTTGCTGCTTCTCGGCGCACGAGCCGGCGATCTGGTCGGCCGACGTCGGACGTTCCTGGTAGGGATCGCCGTCTTCTCGCTCAGCTCCCTGGCCGGGGGGTTCGCCCCTGACGGCGCGCTGCTGCTCGCCGCCCGGGCCGCCCAGGGGATCGGCGCGGCGCTGGCCGCGCCGTCAGCGCTGTCGCTGTTGACCACCGTCTTCCGCGAAGGGCCGGCCCGGGTCCGGGCCATCGCCCTCTACACCACCGTGTCGGCTGCCGGCGCCGCCACCGGCCTGGTGGCCGGAGGCCTGCTCACCCAGTTGGTCTCCTGGCGCTGGGTCATGTTCGTGAACGTCCCGATCGGGGTCACCGTGTGGCTGTTGGGCCGGGTGGTGGTGGCCGAGACCGAGCGGCGTCACGGGCGCTTCGACGTGCTCGGCGCGCTGACCTCTACGGCCGGGATGACGGGCATCGTCTTCGGGCTGGTGGAGGCAGGCAGCAAAGGATGGACGCAGCCGGTGACGCTGATCTCCTTCGTGCTGGGGCTCGCGCTGCTGGGCCTGTTCGTGCACACCGAGGCCAACGCCGAGGAACCGATTCTCCCCCTGCGCCTCTTCGCCAGTCCGACGAGGACGACGGCCAACGCAGCCCGAGGGCTCCTGTACGCCGGCTTCTACGGGATGTTCTTCTTCCTGTCGCAGTTCTTCCAGGACGTGCAGGGCTACTCGCCACTGCGAGCCGGCGTCGCCTTTTTGCCCATCCCCGTGTCGGTCTTCATCGGGTCACAACTCACCAGCCGGGTGCTCATGCGCCGGCTCCCCGAGCGTGTGCTGATGATGATGGGGGCCGGCATCGCCACCGTCAGCCTGCTGTGGGCCACCCGCCTGAACCCCGGCACCTCCTACGGTCAGATCGTTCCTTGGCTCGTGCTGGTCGGCCTGGGATCGGGGATCTCCTTCGTGAGCCTCACATCGGCGTCGCTGCACGAGGTCGACCCGGCGGACGCCGGGGCCGCCTCGGGGCTGATCAACGTGTCCCAGCAGCTCGGCGCGGCAGTCGGGCTGGCCGTGCTCGTCACGTTCTTCGGTGTCGTCACCCACCACGGCCAGCTGAGCGCGCATGTCGCCCCGGCCGCGTTGGCCCGGCTGCACGCCTCGGTGGTCCACGGCCTCGACGACGTCTTCGCCCTGGGCGCGTTGTTCACCGTGTCGGCGCTCGTGGCCGTGGCCGCCTTCATGGGGCGCACCCGGCGCTCCGACGACGCCGAGATCGCGGAGCTCGATCTGTCCGACGTGGAGCCGGTACTGATCGAGTGCGCGGCCGAAGCCGGGTGAGTCGCGGCGCCCGTTCAGCCCGGGAGGCCGGCTGGGCTACCGGACACCGGCCAGGCGTCGTCGGTCCCCTGGGTCAGCCCGGGTGAAGGCGTTGGCTCGCCACGAGGCCTCGGCCGCGGCTGGCCCCTCTCGCTCGCTTCCGTCCCAGCCTGACGCGGCCCCGCCCTTCCTACAATCGCTGCGGTGACCTCGCCACAACCACGCCGGCTACAGCGACTGGCCGAGGAGCTCGAAGAGAGCGGCCTGCCTTCCCTGGATGACGACGAGTTGCTCGCCATGGTGCTCGAAGAGCTGGATCACGCGCTGCGGCCCGACGTCCACGAGCGCCATGTGCCGAGCAGCGGCACCCTCCTCGAGCCCCGCGCCTCGTCGGCGCTGTGGTCGGACCGGACGGAGCTCGACATCACGCATACCCCGGTAGGGGCGATGCCGCTCATCGACGCCCGGCGCTTCGTCGACGGCCTTTCGAGCTGGCTGGTCCGGCGCCGAGCCGAGCCGGGCGACGAATGGCTGCTCTTCGACCGGCCGGCAGGCTCCGAGCGCGACGTGGTGATCCTCGCCACCGCCTTGGAGGGGACCGTGGTCCAGCGGCACCCTTCGGGCGTCGTCCGTCTCGTGGGCGCATTCGGTGTGCTGCGCTTCGAGGGGCTGCGATGGCATCACGAGCCCCCCGTGTCGACATGGACCGAAGCGCTGGGTGCAGAGGGACCAGGCGACATCGCCGTGCTCGAGGCGATCCTCCGCCTGGCGGTGCACGACCTCGGTGCGCTCGGCGTCGGAGCCACGCTCGTCTACCGGTCGGGGAACGGCCGGCGGCCGTGGGTCGAGGAGCCGCTGCCGCCTCCGCTCCCGCTGCGGATCGGCCGGTCCTCGCATCTCGCCCCGCTGCGCCATGCCATCGCCCAGGTGGATGGGGCGGCGGTGTTCGATGCCGACGGCATCCTGCGTCAGCTCGGCGCCCGACTGGTGCCGAGCCCCGAAGCGGAGCGAACCGTCGGCCCGTGGCGCGGTACCCGGCACACTGCGGCGTTGCGTTACAGCCACGACGACCCGGCGGCCACCGTGGTGGTGGTGAGCGAGGACGGGCCCGTGTCGGTGCTACGGGGCGGCGAGATCGTCCGTCCCCGATGACGATCGCCGCTCTGCTGGCCGACCGCGCCGGGGACGACCACCCGGGTCTGCTCTTCGAGGACGAGACCTACACCTGGGCGCAAGTCGTCCGGGCCGGGTCTACCCGGGCGGCGGTGGCGCTCGACGTTCGCCGGCCGGGCCCCTTCCACGTCGGCGTGCTCCTCGACAACGTTCCGGAATTCCTCTTCTGGATCGTGGGGGCGGCCTTGTCCGGTGCCGCGGTGGTAGGCATCAACCCGACGCGTCGCGGCGCCGAGCTGGCCGCCGACATCCGCCATACCGACTGCCAGATGATCGTGACCGACCGCGACCACCTGCCCCTTCTCGGTGGCCTCGACACCGGCGTTGACGCGGACCACGTGTTGTTGGTGGACGACCCTCCGTATGCCGACCGATTGGCCGAGCACGAAGGCGCCCCCATGACAGCCGGGCCGGTAAGCGAACAGGACCGGTTGCTGTTGCTGTTCACCTCGGGCTCCACCGGCGCGCCCAAAGCGGTGGTGTGCACCCAGGGGCGGCTGGCCCGCATCGCCGGCCGCATCCCGGCGATGTACGGGCTCACGCGCGAGACGACGACCTACAACGCCATGCCGCTGTTTCACGGCAACGCCATCATGGCCAACTGGGCCGGCGTCCTCGGGGTCGGCGGGACCTTCGCCATGCGGCGGCGCTTCTCGGCCTCGGGCTTCCTTCCCGATGTCCGTCGCTTCGATGCGCGCTACTTCAATTACGTGGGTCGCGCCCTCGCCTACGTGCTCGCCACCGCCGAGGCGCCCGACGACGCGGACAACCCGCTGGAGCTGGGCTTCGGCACCGAGGCCTCGGTCAAGGACCGGGCTCGTTTCTCGGAACGCTTCGGTTGTCGTCTGATCGAGAGCTACGGAGCGAGCGAAGGGACAATCGCCATCGGCTGGGCGCCGGGAGCCCCGCCGGGGTCATTGGGGAAACCCCTCAACGGTGAGGACGTCATCGTGGCCGATCCGGCGACGGGGACCGAGTGCCCGGCGGCCCGATTCGACGACGCCGGTGGGCTCGTCAACGGGGACGAGGCCATCGGCGAGCTCGTCGGGCGCAACGTGGCGCCGCGCTTCGAGGGCTACTACAAGAACCCCGGTGCCGAAGCCGAGCGCCTGCGCCACGGCTGGTACTGGAGCGGGGACCTCGCCTACCGCGACCAGGGAGGCTGGTTCTACTTCGCCGGCCGGGGCAACGACCGTCTGCGAGTGGACGGCGAGAACTTCGCCGCCGCGCCCATCGAGGCCATTTTGGACCGCTTCCCCGGTGTCGTCATGGCCGCCGTCTACCCGGTGGCCGACGTCCAGACCGGCGACCAGGTCATGGCCGCGCTGGAGATGGAGCCCGGCACGGAATTCTCACCGGAGGACCTGCAGTCGTTCCTCTCCACCCAGGCCGACCTGGGCACCAAGTGGGCGCCGCGATTCGTCCGCGTCGTCGGCCACATGCCGTTGACCGCCACCAACAAGGTGCACAAGCCACCCCTTCGAGCCGACGGCTGGCGGACGGACGAACCGGTGTACTGGCGACCGGGCCGCAACCTCACCTATGTGCCATTCACCGCCGAAGACCGCCACGGCCTGGAAGCTGCGGCCCGGGAGCACGGCCGAGCCTGAGCAGAGGTGGCCGGCGGATCACTTGGGGGGCATGGCCCGGGCGCAGTCCACACCTCTGCGGACCCAGGTGGCCAGTTGGGCCTTCGTCCGCAGATGCTCGGAGCCGATGCGCAGCCAGCCCGGCATGGCGCGCCCGCGCATGACCACCATCTCCGCCGGGGTGGTGGCCACCAATTTCTCGCCCTGCTCGGGATCGACGCGCACCATGGCGCCGCCCTGGCCGCTGGCGGCCACCGCCATGTTCCCGCCGACGAGGAAGGCGAGGCCGCCGAACATCTTCTTCTCCCGGACACCGCGCTCGTCGGCCAAGAGGACACGGATGCGTCCGGCCAGGGCTTCGTCGTAGGCCACGGGCCTCACCTCCATGGAGCCGGATGGTCGATCTCGCCGGCGCCGAGTTTGCCCCGGGCGCGGGAACCAGGTGAGACCGACGGCGTCCGATGCTAGAAAGCCGCCATGAAGGCAGCCGTCTACTACGAGACCGGCGCACCCGAGGTGTTGCGCTACGAGGACGTGCCCGACCCGGTGGCCGGGGACACCGAGCTGCTGGTGCGCGTCGAAGCGGTGAGCATCGAAGGCGGCGACACCCTGAACCGCTTGCAGGGCGAGCTCGCCCGGGTCCCGCACATCGTCGGGTATCAATGCGCCGGCACCGTCCTCCAGGCCGGAGCGGCGGTGACCGGCTTCGCGCCCGGCGACCAGGTGGTCACCGTCGGCCTCGACGGATCGCACGCCGAGCTGCGGGCCGTCGACCAAGGCTTCGCCTGGAAGATCCCGGCCGGCTTGTCGGTGGCCGAGGCCGCTTGCGTACCGGTGCCCTTCGGCACAGCCGATGACTGCTTGTTCGCCTTCGGGCGACTCCAGGCCGGCGAGACCGCGCTCGTCCATGCCGGCGCCAGCGGAGTCGGGATCGCCGCCATCCAGCTGGCCAAGCGGGCCGGGGCCCGGGTGTTCGCCACCGCCTCGAGCCCGGCCAAGTTGGAAAGGTTGAAGGAGCTTGGCCTCGACGAAGGCATCGACTACACGCGGTCCGACTTCGTGGGTGAGGCCCGGCGCCTTACCGACGGCCGCGGCGTGGACGTCGTCGTCGACTCGGTCGGCGCGGTGACGTTGCAGGGGAGCATCGATGTGCTGGCTTACCGGGGCCGCTGCGTGACGGTGGGGGACGCCGGACGGGCTTCGGCCGAGACGGTCGACATCTCGGGCATGCGCCCCAACAACCAGACGCTTTCGGGCTACTTCCTCGGCGCCGAACTTCTGCTCGACCCGCGCGTGCACCCCATGATCGGCGGCCACCTCGACGCCATCGCCCGGGGCGAGCTCAAAGTGGTGGTCGACCGCACGTACCCGCTGGCCGACGCGGCCGCT
>DATGGF010000669.1:0-10188 GCA_035308625.1 Acidimicrobiales bacterium
TCCGGGGTCGGCGGCGGGTGGCTCCGGGATCCCCGTGGCCGTGGTTGGTCGACCTGGTTCCGGCCCGCAGCGGTCGCCTCCGCCGCAGCGCCGAGGCGCGAGCCGGTTCGTGGTACCTGAAGCACCTCACCACGTCCTTCCTTACCGGCTGGACGGCCGGTGCCGAGCTGACCGACCTGCGCCGCTATCTCGGCGAACGGTTCGACTACCCGCGGCTGTGCGGACGGGCCCGATCCGACGGCGCCGTCGGTCACGACGACGCGCTCGCTGACGTCTACCACCACTCCGCGCGGGCCATGGCGGGCCACACGACGACGGTGGCTGACGACCTGGCCGACAACGTGCCTCCCGGCGGGCGCGTCTTGCACCACGGCTGCGGCACCGGCACTCTCGGCCTCCACCTGATCGACGCCGGCCTGGCGGTGACGTTCGCCGACGGCACAGGCCCCGCCCTCGAATACCTGCGCTGGCGACTGGCCGAGCGCGGCCACTCGGCCCCGGTCGTCGCCCTCGACGAGATCGACGGTCATGGCCCCTTCGACCTGGCGGTGACGACGGACCTCGACCTGGTGGCCGAGCCCGACGGCACGCTCGATGCGCTCGAGCGCGTCGCCCCCGTCGTCGCCGTGGTGCTGGCCGACCCGCATGCCCCCCGCCACCCCGATGCGCCACCGGCTCCTCCGGCCGAGCCCGACGGGCGCACCACGCCACTGAAGCTCGACCACGTGCGCCAACGGGCGGGCCGGGTGCTGTTGGTGCGTCGGCGACCCGGCGTGGCCACGCTGATCGCCTACCGGCCGGCGGCGCCCCGTCGCCTCCCCGCCGCGTTCCACCCACGACGCCTGCGGCGGCGCCGAGGGGCACCGTGGCCTCCGGTGGCCCGGAGCTGACGACGTCCATGCGACCCCGTGTCGACGTCGGGGTGGTGACCTGGAACACGGCCGAACTCACCAGCCAGGCGCTGCGACGGCTGGTCGAGGTCGACCACGGCTGCGACCTGCGCCTGCTCGTGCACGACAACGCGTCGTCCGACGGCACGCCTGACGCGCTGTCGGCCGCCGTGCCCCAGGCCGAGGTGGTCCGCGGCCAACGCAACCTCGGCTTCGCCCGCGCCGTGAACCTCCTGCTGGCCCGCTCCGACGCCCCGTGGTTCCTCGCGCTCAACTCCGATGCCTGGCCCGAGCCGGGGGCCATCGGCGCACTGCTGCGGACCGCCGAGAGCCGGCCCCGGGCCGGAGCGGTGGCCGCCCGGCTGGTGCGTCCCGACGGCGTACTCGAGCACTCGACCCACCCGTTCCCGACCGTGGGGCTCGCCTTGGTGGACGCCTTGGGCCTGCGGGCCAGGCTCCCACGGCGCTGGGCCGAGCGACGCATGCTCCAGGGCGCCTGGGACCACGACCGACCCCGGCAGGTCGACTGGGCCGTCGGCGCCGCGCTGCTGCTGCGCCGCCAGGCGGTGGCGGAGGTAGGAGACTTCGACGAACGGTTCTTCATGTACGTCGAAGACCTGGAGTGGTGCCACCGGGCCGGCCGTCACGGCTGGGAGACGTGGTTCGAGCCCACCGCGGTGGTCCGCCACGTAGGGAACGCCTCGGGCGCGCGTCGCTTCGGCGAGCGTCGCGCCGCGCTGGAGGCGGCCAACCTCAGGACCTTCACCGACGAGGCGCTCGGGCCACGCCGGGCCGCCCTCTACCGCTTCCTGGAGACAGCGGCCCTCTCCCGCCAATGGCTAGAGGCGCGCGCTCGCGGCGCGGACGACGCGGGCCACTGGAGGCTCCAGCTGCGCGCCGCCCTCGGCTTCGTGCCCCCACCCGCCCTCGACGACGCCGTCGAGCATCCCGGGCAAGGCGCGCACCGCGGCGATCACGTCGAGGTGGCGGTGGTGGTCCCGACGTGCGACCGTCCCGATCGCCTCGAGCGGCTTCTCGCCGCGCTGGCCAAACAGGACCTCGCCACCGATCGGTACGAGGTGATCGTGGTCGACGACGCGTCGGTGCGCGACAACTCGCCGGTGCTCGACGCCGCGTCAGCCTCGGGACGGCTCCGTCTGCGCCGCCTGCGCACCGATCGTCGCCGCGGCCCGGCGGCCGCCCGCAACCTGGGCTGGCGCGCCAGTAACGCACCGGTGATCGCCTTCACCGACGACGACTGCCTCCCTTCCCCCGGCTGGCTGGCCGCCGGCCTGGCCGCGCATGGCGGCGGCGCGCGAGTGGTGGTCGGGCGCACCACCGCTCCCCCCGAGCAAGCCGAGCTCGCCCGGCGTCCCTTCGCCCGCGCGTTGGAGGTGGGTTCGGCCCGGTTCTTCGAGACGTGCAATGCCTTCTACCGCCGCGGCGACCTCGAGGCCGTGGGCGGCTTCGACGAGCGCTTCCGGCGGCCCAGCGGGGAGGACACCCATCTCGGCCTCCGGGTGGCCGAGCTCGGGGTGGAGCCGGTGTTCGCACCTGACGCGCTGGTGCACCACGACGTGCGCGTCGGAGGGCTGCGCGCCGCACTCACCGAGACGGTGCGCTGGGCGGATCTCCCCCTGGCGCTCAAGGGCCGCCCCTACGCGCGGCGCGACCGGATCGTGGGCCTGGTCTTCTGGCGGCGCGCCCACCCACGAGCCCTGTTGCTCGTCGCTGGGCTCGCGCTCGCCCCGTGGTGGCGGCCGGCGGCGCTGGCCGCTCTGCCGTGGAGCTGGTACCGGGTGAGGCGCGACCCGGTCTGCCACGGGCCGCTCCTGCGAATCGCCATGTTGCCGGGCGCGCTCGCCCTCGACCTGACCGAGGTCGTGACCATGACACGCGGATCGATCCGTCATCGAACGGTGCTGCTGTGAGGACGGTGCTGCTGTGAGGATCGCGCTCGTCCATCCCTATGCGTGGCCCGAGGTGCGACGCGGCGCCGAGCGCTACGTCGACGACCTGGCCCGCTTCTTGGCCAGCGCCGGTCACGAGATCACCGTCGTCGCCGGGACCCATGGTCGTGGCAACGCGACGTTGGGCCGCGACGGTGTGGCGACGGCGCAGTGCCCCCATGTCCGCCTTCGTGGTGGTCACCGGCTCGGTATCGGCGAAGTCGAGACCTTCGGCTGGCCGGCCTTCGCGTGGCTGCGACGGTCGCCGGTGGACCTTGTCCACGCCATGACCCCCACCGGCGCGTTGGCCGGACGCGCGGCCAGGCGCCCCACCCTCTACACCGTGCTCGGCCATCCGACGGCCGACCAGCTGCCCACGTCGCTCGTTCCCCGGATGGTCTTCCGCGCCGCGGTCCGATGGTCCACCGACGTGGCCGCGCTCAGCCGGGCATCGGCCGGCGCCCTGGTGGGGTCCACCGGGCGAACACCGCTGGTATTGCCACCGGGGATCCGGGCCGACGCCTTTCCCCCCGCACTCGGCGCCCGGTCAGGCCCGCCGCGCCTGCTCTTCTCAGCATCGCTCGACGACCCGCGCAAGCACGCCGGGCTGGCGGTGGACGCCTTCTCCCTCGTCCTCGACCGCCGCGCCGACGCGCGTCTGGTGCTGTCTGGCCAAGGCGACCCCGCGCCGCTCCTCGCCGCGGCGGCGACGATGGGCGACCACGTGCGCGCCGCCATCGACACACCCGGAGCGGGGACGCCCGACGAGGTGCCGGGGCGCTACCGCCACGCGTCGGTCACCGTGCTCCCCTCCGAGCACGAAGCTTTCGGCCTGGCTCTGGTCGAGTCGCTGGCCAGTGGGACTCCGGTGGTGTGCGGGCCCCATGGCGGCATGCCCGAGATCGTCACGCCCGACGTCGGCCGGGTGGCCGACCGACTCGACGCGCCGGCCCTGGCGGCCGCGCTGCTGTCGGCGCTGGAGTTGGCCGCCGATCCCGCGACCCCGGCACGCTGCGCGGCCCGCGCGTCGTGGTGGGACTGGGAGCAGAGGGTAGGACCCGAGCACCTCCGCGTCTACGAGCGACTGGTTTCCCGTGCCGCGTGGCGTCGTCCGGTGACGGCAGCTGCTCCCAGCTGACCGAAGGCGGTTCCGGCCAGACGGAGCACCGTCGACAGCGTCTCGAATTCGTGGCCCTGCCGAAGGGATCGACCGAGAGCCTGCCACCCCTGTACGTGCCACACGATCCGGCGCACGGCCGCGAATCGGCCTGGGTCGAGTCGCCGCAGCCGGCCCAAACGCGCCCCTTGCCCGAGCCCGTAGCGCCATTCGAGCCGCAGCAGGTCACGGCGCCCGCGCCATTGCACGTGCACCGCGGCGGCGGATGGCTCGTGGAGGCCGGTGCAACCGGCGGCCAGCAGCCGGTCGATCAGTTCGAGATCCTCGGCTGCGTGCCACCGCGTGCCGGGACCAAGCTGCTCGTCGTACCCGCCCACGCGCGCCAGGGCGGCGCGCCGGACCGCGAGGTTGGCGCCGTGGCCCAGATCGTCGGCCAGCGATGCGTCGACCACGAAGCCGCGATCGGGGGCGAAGTGGGCGACCGGCCGCTCGGCATCCGAGTCCTCGGGGCGGAGCCCGAGGCGCCCGGTCACGAAGGATGTCTCGGGGTGGGCGGCGAACGTGGCCCGCAGCGCATCGGCCCAGCCCAACGTCACTCGCACGTCGTCGTCGACGAAGGCCACCACCGGCCAGGCTGCCGACCGCCAGCCCAGGTTGCGGGCCAGCGATGCGCCCGGCACCGGGGCCCGCACCAGCCTCGCCCCCGCCCGGCGGGCCACCTCACCGGTGTCCCGCTCGCGCGAGCAGGAATCCACCACCAGCACCTCGTCGCGCGGCCCCAGACTGGCCGCCAAGCTGTCGAGGCAGTCGCGCAGCATGACCGGCCGGTCGCGCGTGGCCACCACGATGCTGATGGGTGCGTCGCGTTGGCTCATGGCGCGGCCAGCCCACGCAGCTCGTCGTAGAGCGACGCCATCTGCGCTGCGGTACGGCGCAGGTCGAATTGCCCGGCCCACTCCGGGCCGGCCGCGGCCAGCCGCGACGCCAGCGCGTCGTCGCGCACCAGCGCCACCAATGCCTCGGCCAGCGCGGCAGCATCCCCCTCGGGCACGACCAGTGCGGTGGTTCCGGGTCGCACGTATTCGGGGATACCCCCGTGCCGCGTCGTCACGACCGGACGACCCGATGCCTGCGCTTCGAGGTTCACCACGAGCAGGCTCTCCACCGAGTCGCCGGCGGCCGTGCGGCTGGGGCTCACCACCACCCGAGCCCGGCGCATGGCGTCCCGGACCATGGTCCGGGTGGGGGCGAGGACGACCTCGACGTTCCCGGCGATGGCTCGAGCCAGGGATTCGAGCGGACCCACACCGAAGATGCGCAGCCGGGCCCGGGGGACGGCACGCTGCACCGACGGCCACGCCGCGCCCAGGACGTCAAGCCCCTTCTTCTCGACGAAGCGGCCCACGAACAGCACCTCGGGATCGCCGGAAGGCAAGGGCGCCGGCGAGAACAGCTCGGTGTCGACGCCCGACGGTATGACGCGCACCTGCTCGGGCCGGAAGCCGGCCGCCAGCGCATGGTCCACGAGAAAACGCGACGGCACCACTACCGCGCTCACCAACGGCACGGCCCGCCGGTAGAACGCCGGGTCGCGCGTCACCAGCCCGGTGACGTCGTCACCGTGCAGCGAGAGCACGAACGGCACTCGGCGGCGGCGCACAAGGCCGAGAACGTGGTCGACCTCGTAGCCGTGATGGGCGTGGACGACGTCGGCGCGGCCCGTGGTGGCCCACCACAACAACGCTCCGGTGGCCGCCCGTTGGGCCAGGGCACCGGGGAGCATGCGCCGGAGCGTCCCGAGTGAGTGCAGCTCGGCATGGGGGAAACGCTCGGTGTTCTCCAGGGGCCGATCGGCCACGACGATGCCTCGGTAGTCGACGTGGCCGACCAGGTCGTAGACGAAGCCTTCGGATACCGGCAACCAGCGGGCGATGAAGTGGAGCACCGTCCCACGGTGGTGGGCCGTGCCCACACCGGCGCGTGGGCCCCCGACCTCTGCGGCCTGTGCCGGCGGGCCCGGGGTCGTGCCGGTGCCCGCCGTCATCGCGCCTGTTGGCCCGAGCCCACCGGCCGGGCGCGGCCGGGGCGGGCGGCGCGGTCAACCGGGTGGACCCGGGCGGCGGGGACACCCGACACCAGCCAGCCGGCCGCCACGTCATCGACCACCAGCGAGTTGGCGCTCACCACCGCGCCGGGCCCGATCTCGACGCCTCGGGCCACCGTGGCCTTTGCCCCCACCCACACCTGTGGCCCCACGACGACCGGCGATGTGACCACGTCGTCGAGGAACCACTTCGACGGGCCGTGGTGCGGATGGGTCGAATCGACCACCGTCACCATCTCGCTCAGCACGGCGTAGGGACCGATGGTCACCGCGTCGTCGCAGTGAATCGAGCTGAGTCGCTGCACCAGGTTCGGCCCGATCAACTCGAGCTGACCGGCCACTTCGAGCCGGCAGCCGGCGCGCAGGTCGATGGCCCGTCCCATTACCAGCCGCCCGCCGCGGAGGTGCACCGACACGTCGTCACCCAAGCGGCACACCGGGCCGACCCACATGACGCTGCTGGTGTGAGGGTCGAGCTCGACCCGGACGCGCCGGCCGAGCTCGACATCGCGACTGAGCCGGACGTCCACCTCCGCGTGCAGCCAACGCGCCCGCAGAGCCACGGACACGAGCAGCCGTCGACGGCGGGCTTGCCGCCGCATCCCCCACAGCGCCGACCCGGCCCACCGGACCAGCCCCAGGCCGGACCGGGACTTCGCCGTCACCGGCTCACCGGGCCGCGAAGACCGACGACGGGTCGGCCAACGCCCGGCGGTACCAGGTGATCGTCTTCTCCAACCCTTCGGCCAGCGTGTGACGCGGCGCCCACCCCAGCTTGGTCCGGGCCCTGGTGCTGTCAGCCCGCATCTCCCAGATCTCGATGGGTCGTTCTTCCAGGGCGCCGAACTTGGCCACCACCGGGTCGCCCAGGAGACCGAGCACGAGGGTGGTGATGTCGCGGATGGAGACGTCCTCGCCGCACCCCAGGTTGAACAGCTCACCCTCGATGCCCGGCACCGCCGCGGCACGCACCATGCCGTCGACAAGGTCTTCGACGTAGTTGAACTCACGCGTCTGGCGCCCCTCGGTCATACGGAGGTCCTGCCCGCGCAGGGCCCGAACGATCACCTCAGGGATGATGCGGTCCGGCGTCTGGGCCGGGCCGAAGGCATTGAAGGGGCGCAGGAGGACGATGGGCCACCCCTGTCCCTGCTGGAAGACGCGGCACATGGTCTCGGCCGCGTGCTTGGAGGCGGCGTAGGGCGAGGCCGGGCGCACGGCCATGTCCTCGCGGAACGGAGAGGTGACGTTCCCGTAGATCTCACTCGTACCCACGTTGACGAAGCGGTCGTAGTCGGTGCCAGCCAAGGCCTGGAGGAGATTGGCCGTGCCGGCGACGTTCACGTCGATGCATTCGTCCACGCGCTGCCAGGACTTCCCCACATGGGTGTAGGCGCCGAGATGGAAGATGTGCGTGGGCCGGGCCGCCCCCACCACCGCGTCCATGGCGCAGCGGTCGGTGAGGCTGCCCTCGTGCAGGACGATGGCGTCGCGCAGGTCGACGAGACGGATGGGCACCATGCTCGACACCGCGCTGGTGAGCGCATGCACCTCGACCCCGTCGGCCACGAGGCGCCGGACGAGGTGCGACCCGATGAATCCGCTGGCCCCGGTGACGAGCGCCCGTGCCCGGGACGGCAGCCGGTCCGGCGCCGGCGTGACCGCGTCCGCGCTCACGGCCGCGAAGGCGATGCCGTCGCCACCGGGATCCGGGCCCACGGAGGCGGGCCATCGCCGCACAGCGCCGAGAGCTCCACCGCGTCCTTGTAGGTATCCAGGGAGCGCCAGAAGCCAGTGTGGCGGAAGGCGAAGAGCTCTCCCGCTGAGGCCCAGGCGGGCAGCACATGACGTTCGAGGTCGTCGCCCTCGAACCAACGCGCCGCCCGGGCGTCGACGACCAGGAACCCCGCGTTGATCCAGTGGTCATCAAGGCGCGGCTTCTCGAGGAAGTGCGTGACGCGGCCCCCGTCACCGAACTGCGCGGTGCCGTACTGCGAAGGCAGGGGCACCGTGGTGAGCGTGACTGCGCCACCGTGCCCGGCGTGGAAGGCAGCCAAAGCGTGCAGGTCGACATCACCGAGGCCGTCGGCATAGGTCAGGAACCACTGCTCGCCCATGCGCGGCGCGCAGCGGGCCACCCGGGCGCCGGTATTGCTGTCCTCGCCTGTGTCGACCACCTCGACGTCCCAGGTCGACGGCAGCGTCCCGGCGAACGCCTCGATGGCTTCTCGCTTGAACCCGGCCGCCAGGACGAAGTCGGTGAACCCCTGCCCGGCATAGATGTCCATGACGTGGCCGAGAACCGGGCGCGCCCCGACGTCGAGAAGGGGCTTGGGGACCTCCAGGGTCCGGGGATAGGCCCGGGTGCCCTTCCCCCCGCAGAGGATGAGCGTCCTCACGGTCGTTCCTTCGTCTCGGTCCAGCCGCCCGCGGCCATCCGTGTCGGCCCCCCTCGGAAAGACGGCCACCGGGCCGCCCTGGGAAAACGCCCGGCCAGGGCCTTCCTCACGGCCCGGCGACCCTGGGACACCAGCCCCGGCCGGGCCGACGAGAGCGGGGACCAGCCCCGATGGGCCAGCTCGGCGGCCACGAACCCGTCGAGGTAGCCGTCCACGCCGTCGGCGTCGACCAGGACCCGTTCGCCGAAGGCAAAGCTCCCCCGCCACCACAACTGCGAGACGCGCTCCTCCTCGGTCAGGGTGGCGGCGAACCCGGCAGGGAAATGGGCGCTGGGGCGTCCGTGCACGACGTGGTGCTTCAACACGAACTCGATGCGAGCGGGCGACACGTCGACCAGCCAGTGGTGATGCCCCCAGCCCACCCACGGGCCCTGCACGCCGTACGCCTGCTCTTCGAGGCGCGACGGCACCTCGATGTACCCGGCTCGCGCCACTCGCACGAGCTCGGAGCACACCCACACCGGGTCACGAAGGTCCTCGAGCGTCTGTGAGCACACGACGAAATCGAAGGCGCCGTCACCAAAGGGCCACGGCCGGCGATCGCAGATGTCCCACACCACCCAGCTCTCCTCGTCGAAGCGTTCGGGCTCGTCACCGTCGAAGCCGTACAGCCCTCGAGTGGCATACGGCATCTGGTCGAGCACCGCATCGGCTCGCCGCAGAGGTTTGCCCCAGCCCCCGACATCGAGCACGCGGGCGTGGCCCGGGAGCTCGCGCAGCAGGCGCTCGAGACTGGACGCGATCACGACGACCTCGCTCCCGCGGCCTCCGGCGCCCGCAGCGCGTGCCAGCGGCGGGCCACGAAGCCGACGCTGCGGGCATACCAGCCGACGCTGGTGAGCGCGGGATACCCGTGGGTGAAGCCGGCCAACAGGGCGAGACGACGCTGAGCGCTGTCGGCCAAGGCGAAGCGCAAATGGATGGGGGGCGCCGGCGCCAGCGCCCACATCGGGTCCACGAGCCGGTCGAGCGCAGTAGCCCGCCACCCTCGCCGAGGCAGCGACACCACGCCGGGGGGCACGGGTGCGCCGGCATGGCCGGCCATGGCCAGAGCCACCGAGAGCGCCGTGGCGCACTCGGCCGAGGCCGCCCGGCCGACGACGTCCGGCCAGTCGACGCTCGGGCCCGCCTCCTCGGCGTACCCGAGGACCATGGCCAGGTCGGCGATCCACATGAGCCGGGCAAAACAGTGGAAGGGCTTGGCCGCATGGGCGGCGAGCATCACGAGCTCGTCCGATGGCGCCAGCACGAAGGCATCCACCCCGGCCACCCGGCCAGGCACGCGCCGCGCCCAGAGTTCGTCGGCCCGCAACGTGCTGAGGCGATCGTGACGCGCCTCGAACTCGTAATGCAGCTCCACCGGCATGCCCGGCGTGTCGGGGTGGCGCAGCACGCGGTCGTAGCGGTCGGGAGCGGCGTCGTGCTCGACCATCCAACCTGCGGCACGAAGGGCCGACAACGCGCGCTCGTGCTCATGGCGGGGCACGAGGACGTCGAGGTCCTCGAACAAGCGCAGGCCGGCGCCCGGATACCGGTCGGCCACCGCCGGCCCCTTCCACACCACCGGCTCCAGGCCGGCGGCCACCAGCGGCTGTAGCGCCCGCCCGACCACTTCGGGGACGAGCAGCAGGCTCCGCAGGCGTTGGAGCTCCACCAGGTCCTCCACCCG
>DATGGF010000670.1:0-3449 GCA_035308625.1 Acidimicrobiales bacterium
CACGAGGGTGTCGCCCAGCCCGTCGCTCAGCTCGGTCGGAAAGGGACCGGCCCCCACCCGCGTGACGTAGGCCTTGGCGATGCCGATGACCCGGTCGATGTCACGCGGCCCGAGGCCCGAGCCGGTGCAGGCGCCGCCGGCCACCGGGTTGGAGGAGGTCACGAAGGGATAGGTGCCGTGGTCGAGATCCAGGAACGTGGCCTGGGCCCCTTCGAGGAGCACGTTGCGCCCGGCCTCCAGCGCGTCATGGACGAGGCCGACGGTGTCGCCCACCATGGGGGCGATGCGCGGCGCGTACTCGCCGAGATAGCGCTCGCAGATGGAGTCGGCGGTCATGGGCAGGCGGTTGTACACCTTGGCCAGCACCGCGTTCTTCTCCTTGAGCACCACGTCGAGCTTCTGGCGGAAGATCTTCTCGTCGGTAAGGTCCTGGACCCGGAGGCCCACCCGGGCCGCCTTGTCGGCGTAGGCCGGGCCGATGCCGCGACGGGTGGTGCCGAGCGAGTTCTTCCCCAGATAGCGCTCGGTCACCCGGTCGAGCTCCTGGTGGTAGGGCATGATCAGATGCGCGTTGCCGCTCACCACCAGGCGGCTCACGTCGACGCCGGCGGCAGCCAGGGCATCGAGCTCGCTCAGCAACACACCGGGGTCCACCACCACGCCGTTGCCGATGACCGGGGTGATGTGGGGGTAGAGCACACCGCTCGGGACGAGCTGCAGGGCGAACGACTCGCCGTCCACCACCACCGTGTGCCCGGCGTTGTGGCCGCCCTGGTAACGCACGACCAGGTGCATGTCCTTGGCCACCAGGTCGGTGAGCTTGCCCTTGCCCTCGTCGCCCCACTGCGTCCCGACGACAACCGTTGCGGGCACGCGCGTCTCCTCCCTTGCGAGCTGCCGGGATTACGCCAAAGTGTAACCCACGGGGGTTCCCGCCCTGGTGGGGAGGGGTGTCCGGCCGAGCGGCGCCGGAGCCGCCTGGGGCTCAGCGCAGGGCCAGCCCATCACCTTCGGCGCCGGCAGTCCCCACGTCGACGGTCACCGTGTCCCCGTCGCCGAAGCGGCCCTCGAGCAGCGCCAGGGCGAGGGGGTCCTCGACGTTGCGCTGGATCACCCGGCGCAGCGGGCGGGCCCCGTACTGGGGGTCGTAGCCCGCGGTCGCCAGCCAGTCGCGCGCCGCCGTGGTGACGTCCAGGGTGACCCGGCGCTCGGCCACCCGGCCGACCAGCCGCTGCAATTGGATGTCCACGATGCGGCGCAGATCCTCGGGGCCGAGCTGGCCGAAACGGACCACCTCGTCGATCCGGTTGAAGAATTCCGGCTTGAAGAAGTCCTGGGGGTCACCGGGCAGGTTGGAGGTCATGATCAGCACGACGTTGGTGAAGTCGACCGTCCGCCCCTGGCCGTCGGTGAGGCGGCCGTCCTCCAGCACCTGGAGGAGGATGTTGAACACGTCGGGGTGGGCCTTTTCGATCTCGTCGAGCAGGACCACCGCGTACGGACGGCGACGGACGGACTCGGTCAGCTGGCCGCCCTCCTCGTAGCCGACGTAGCCCGGCGGGGCCCCCACCAGGCGCGACACGGTGTGCTTCTCCTGGTACTCCCCCATGTCGATGCGGACCATGGCCCGGTCGTCGTCGAACAGGAACTCGGCCAGGGTCCGGGCCAGCTCGGTCTTGCCTACCCCGGTGGGTCCGAGGAAGAGGAACGACCCGATGGGCCGGTTGGGGTCCGACAGCCCGGCCCGGCTGCGCCGTATGGCGTTGGCCACGGCCCGCACGGCGTCGTCCTGGCCGACCACGCGGGCCGACAGGGCGTCCTCCATGCGCACGAGCTTCTGGAGCTCGGCCTCCATGAGACGCGACACCGGGATGCCGGTCCAGCGGCTCACCACCTCGGCCACGTCCTCGGCGTCGACCTCCTCCTTCAGCATGGCCCCGTCGGCCTGGAGCTCAGCCAGGGCCTTGGTGGCCGACTCGATGCGGTGGTCGAGCTCGGGCACCTGCCCGTAGCGGATCTCCGAGGCGCGGGTGAGGTCGCCCTCGCGGGCGTAGCGCTCGGCCTCGCCCTTGCGCGTCTCGAGCTCCTCCTTGAGCGCCCGGATCTCGGCGATGGCGTCCTTCTCGCGCTGCCAACGTGCCGTCATGGCGTCGGCCTGCTCGCCCAGGTTGGCCAGCTCCTCGTCCAGCCGGGCCAGGCGCTCGGCCGAGGCCGAGTCGGTCTCCTTGGCCAGGGCCACGCGCTCGATCTCCAGCTGGCGCATGCGCCGGGTGACGACATCGATCTCGGTGGGCATCGAGTCGATCTCGATGCGCAGCCGGCTGGCCGCCTCGTCGACGAGATCGATGGCCTTGTCGGGCAGGAAGCGGCCGGTCACGTAGCGGTCCGACAGCACCGCCGCGGCCACCAGGGCGGCGTCCTGGATGCGCACGCCGTGGTGGACCTCGTAGCGCTCCTTGAGCCCGCGCAGAATGGCGATGGTGTCCTCGGCCGACGGCTGGCCGACGTACACGGGCTGGAAGCGGCGTTCGAGGGCGGCGTCCTTCTCGATGTGCTTGCGGTACTCGTCGAGGGTGGTGGCCCCGATGAGGCGCAGCTCGCCGCGGGCCAGCATGGGTTTGATCATGTTGCCGGCGTCCATGGCGCCCTCGGCCGCGCCGGCCCCCACGATGGTGTGGAGCTCGTCGATGAAGGTGACGACCTCGCCCTCGGAATCGGTGATCTCCTTCAGCACCGCCTTCAGGCGTTCCTCGAACTCGCCGCGGTACTTGGCCCCCGCCACCATGGCCGACAGGTCGAGGGCGATGACCCGCTTGTTGCGCAGGGACTCGGGGACGTCGCCCTCCACGATGCGCCGCGCCAGGCCTTCGACGATGGCCGTCTTGCCCACGCCGGGCTCGCCGATGAGCACCGGGTTGTTCTTGGTGCGGCGCGACAGGACCTGCACGACGCGGCGGATCTCCTCGTCGCGGCCGATGACCGGGTCGAGCTTTCCCTGCCGGGCCAGCTCGGTCAGGTCGCGTCCGTAGCGCTCGAGGGCCTGGTACTGCTCCTCGGGGTTCTGCGAGGTGACGCGGTGGCTGCCGCGCACCTGGCGCAGGGCGGCGAGCAACTGGTCGCGCGTCACGCCGACACGGTCGGCGGCGGCCAGCAGCAGGTGCTCGACCGACAGGTACTCGTCGGACATGTCGCCGCGCAGCCCGTCGGCCGCCTCGAGCAGGCTGTGCGTGTCGCGGGCCAGAGCGACCTGACCGCCGCCATAAGCCTTGGGCAGGGCGGCCAGCCGGTCGCGCACGTCGTTGGTCAGCCGCGTCACGTCCACTCCGGCCCGCGCCAAGAGCGGCAGGGCCAGGCCGTCGGCTTGGCCGAGCAAGGCGGCGAGCAGGTGGTCGGGGGTGACCTCAGGGTGGTTCTGGGCCTGGGCCAGGGCGGTCGCCTCGGACAGGGCC
>DATGGF010000671.1:0-3026 GCA_035308625.1 Acidimicrobiales bacterium
CAACGTCGATCAGCTCCTCGACAAGGACCCGGCGTTCTGCTGGCGTCCCTGCGTCCCGCGTCCTGAGTCCCAGACCGCTTCGATTTCGATCTCCTGGAGCAGGCGAGACGCCTCCTCAAAGCGTTCCGCGAGTTCATCCCGCTTCGCCTGCTCCGCCTGGACATGGGCTTCCTCAGTCCGCAACGCTTGGACCTGGCGACGCCCTTCTTCTTGGTGCCGATGATGACCGGCAAGCTGTTGCGGCGCTCGAGGTCTGGTTGTCAGGACCCCGCCGCCCGACCAGTCTTCCCACTGGGTGCACGGGGTTCGGTCGGCGAGAGTGCCGAGTTCCGAACCGCCTCGAGCTTCTCGGTGAGTTCCAACCAGCCGTGAAAGGGCTCTGGGGTGCCTGCCGGGTCGACGACCGTGCCGCCTATGGGATGGGCGTCGAGGTCGAACTCCACCCGCACGCTGAGCACGCCCCTGGTCATGTGATCGATGGTCGCGCTGTAAAGGCCAATCGACATCAGGGTGGCACCCCGATTCTTTTCCTGCCGTACCAGTGCTGGTCCTCGGCTTGCTCCTCCTTGTCGTTAGGGCAAACTGGCCTGAAAATAGGCCGGGGAAGCTCCGAATGTGCTGGGAGGCTGGGTGAGCGCGCGGCTGCTTGAGCGACAGGCGGAATTAGACGCCCTCGAACGCCACATCGACGAGGCGGCAGCGGGTGCAGGACGACTGGTCTTGGTCGAGGGCCCCGCCGGTATCGGTAAGTCGGAGTTGCTGGCGGTCCTGCAAAAGAGCCTTGCGAGCAAGTCGGTGCATGCGCTTGTAGCCCGGGGCGCTGAGCTCGAGAGCGGCTTCGCCTTCGGTGTGGCCCGACAGCTCTTAGAGGTTCCCCTGGCTGCCGCTACCGAGGAGGAGCTCGCTCGCTGGCTCGCCGGGGCGGCACGCCTGGCGAGCCCGTTGTTCGGAGGAGATGCCTCTTCTCCGCCGGCTCCCGACGCCGCCTTTGCCCTCTTCCACGGCCTGTACTGGCTGGTGGCCAACATGGCCGACGAGGTTCCGGTGGTGATGGTCATCGACGACGGTCACTGGGCGGATGAGCCCAGCCTGCGATGGCTGTCGTATCTGGCCCACCGCCTCGACGGCGTGCGGGCACTCGTCGTGGTCGGAGTGCGTACCGGCGAAGAATCACCATCGGTCGAGCTCCTTCACACCCTGGCTAACGACCATGCCGCGGAACTCCACCACCTTCGGCCCCTCAGCCTCGAGGCCACCGCCCAGCTCGTCAGTGACGACTTCGGTGGGGAGGCGTCGGAGTCGTTCTGCGCGGCTTGTCACGAGGTCACCGGGGGAAACCCCTTCTTCGTGCACGAGCTGCTGCGCGCCTTGCTCGAGGACGAGGTCCCTCCCGATGACGCCTCTTGCGCGTTGGTCGCCTCCCAGAGACCGGCGGCGGTGCGCCGGGCTCTTCTGGTGCGCCTCGCCCGACTGGGAGAGGGTCCCCGCGCCCTTGCCAAGGCCGTCGCCGTGCTCGGCCCCGGGACGGAGCTGCGCCACGCGGCTCAGCTCTCCGGGCTAGATGTGGAGATTGCGGGCCAGTCCGCCGACCGGCTGGCCGAGGTGGAGCTGCTGGCGGCGGGCCGACCGCTCTCCTTCGTACACCCCATCGTGGCCGGCGCGGTCGAGGCCGATCTCTCCTCTAGCGAACGGGCACGCTTCCACGCCCACGCGGCTGACATCCTTGCCCAAGACGGCGTCCCCGCTGAACGCATCGCGGCTCACCTGCTTCACACGGAACCGGTGGGTCGAGACGCTACGGTCGACACCCTGCGGAAGGCGGCCTCGGAAGCACTCCAACGAGGGAGCCCGCCGGCTGCGCTGTCGTATCTGCACCGGGCTCTGGCTGAGCCCCCACCACCTGAGCAGCGCGCACCCCTGTTGGCCGAGCTCGGCCAAGCGGCCTTCCTAGTGGGTGACCCCGCGGCTTCCGACTACCTCCGACGGGCCCACGATGAGGCGAGCGATCCCCTTCTGCGGGCCCTCGTGGTAGGCCAAGAGGCGCTGGCCCTCATCATCGCAGAGAAGATGGAGCAAGCGGTCGCCGTGCTCGAGGCGGGAATCGACGAGTTCGGAGACACCGATCCCGAAGTCTCCATGGCCCTAGAGGCCGCACTCTTCGGCGTCGCCGTGCTCGTATCGTCCGCTCGCTCGCGGATTGCTCATCGAGTCGATAGGATGCGAAGCAAAGTCCTCGGTGACACTCCGGCCTCCCGCATGGTGCTTGCTGTGCTTGCCACGTGGGCTTTGTCCGAGGGTCGCCCTCCTGCCGAGGTGCGCGACCTGAGTCTTCGAGCTATCGCCGGAGGTAGCTTGCTCGAAGAGCTGGGATCGTCGTCACAGCTCTTCTACATCGCTATCAATCCCCTGAGCTTCTGCGGCGAATTCGAGTTGGCTGCTTTCTGGCTCGATCGCGCCCTAGAGGACGCACAAGCTCGGGGTTCGATGATCGGCTCGGCGATCGCCTCGTGCTGGCGGGCCTGGCCCAGCTGGCTCCAGGGCGACCTCGCAGCCACTGAAGGCTATGTGCGGGCTGGGCTCGCCCTCGGTGGCGACGAGGGTGCGATTCCTAGTTGGGCGCTCGGCGCCATTCCTCCGTTCATAGAGGTCCTTATCGAACAAGGCCGCTTGAACGAAGCCGACGGGCTCCTCCGTTCCTTCCCGTCCTCCATCAGCGCGAACGACAGCTTGTTCGCCAAGGGTTTGCTGTGGGCGAAGGGCCGGGTGGCTTTGGCACGGAGGGCACCAGCGGATGCGTTCGACGCCGCCATGGAATGGGGCGAGTGGACCAACCGTCTCGGTGTCGACTTCACGCCAGTGTTGCCTTGGCGTCCCACGGCTGCCTCCGCTCTCGTCGCCCTAGGCGAATCTGAGCGCGGGCTCCTACTAGCTGAGGAGCACGTTGCGCAGGCTCGGTCCATCGACAATGCCAGGGGACTCGGCTCTGCCCTCCGTACCCTCGCCGGGATCTCGAGTGGTCACGAAGC
>DATGGF010000672.1:0-8870 GCA_035308625.1 Acidimicrobiales bacterium
CCATCGACGACAGCCGCGGTCTTGAGCGCAGCCAGGTCAGTGCCGGCGTCGGGCTCCGAGTAGCCGATGCAGAAGTGGATCTCTCCGGCCAGGATCTTGGGTAGGAAGAACGCCTTCTGCTCCTCGGAACCGAAGTTCATGATGGTCGGGCCCACCGTGTTGATGGTGAGCATGGGCACGGGTGCGCCGCTGCGCATCGACTCGTCGAAGAAGATGAACTGCTCGATGGCCGATCGCCCCTGGCCGCCGTACTGGGTCGGCCATCCGATCCCCAGCCATCCGTCGCTCGCCATCTGCTTGACGACGCGGCGCACGGCGGGGCCGATCCCGTGACTGTGGGACAACTCCTCTTCGACGTCCGGCGTCAGCAGCCCGGTGTAGTACTGGCGCAGCTCGCCGCGCAGTGCCTGCTGCTCTTCGGTGAAGCCGATCTCCATTTGCAACACGTTACAGTTCGCCCGCCGGGGCCAGCCATTTGCCCTTGGCTACGCTCCGGCTATGTCGCCCCCCGCCGGGGCCGGCGGCTCCGCCGGACCGGCCGACCTCCCGCCGGTGCCCGTCGACGTGGCGGTGGCCCTCGTCCGTCCGCTGCGTCAGGCCGTGCTGCGCCCGGGCCGGCCACCGGTGGAATCGGTCTATCCGGGTGACGACGATCCCCGGTCAGCCCATCTGGCCGTGCGAACAGCCAGCGGCGAGGTGCTGGCAGTGGGATCACTGCTCCCCGAACCTCCACCTTGGGAAGTAGCCCGGCTCCCCGGCGGGTGCTGGCGGGTGCGCGGCATGGCCACGCGCCGGGGGGCGCGCCGGCGTGGGTATGGCCGAGCCGTGCTGGACGAGCTCCTACGCCGGGCCGCAATGGAGGGCGAAGCTCTGGTGTGGTGCAACGCACGCGTGAGCGCGATAGCCCTGTACCTCAGGGCGGGATTCGAGCCGGTCGGCCGGCCCTTCCGGCTGCCCACCATCGGGGAGCACCAGGCCATGCAGCGCCGGGCCTCGACGTGACGAATGCCGGAGTGGGTGGCTGCGCCCGGATGTGCCAACCTGGATGGCCCCGGAGCCTCCGCTCGGAGGCATCACCAGGACACCCCTCGAGAACCTCCAGAGAAGGAGCACGTCGATGCCCGACGCCGTGATCGTCGCCACCGGGCGGACCCCCATCGGTCGCGCCATGAAGGGCTCGCTGGTCAGCTGCCGACCCGACGACCTGAGCGCGCTGGTCATCAAGGAGGTCCTGGCCAAGGTGCCGCAGCTGGACCCCGCGCTGGTCGAGGACGTCATCCTCGGTTGCGGCCAGCCCGCCGGCGAGGCCGGCTACAACGTGGCCCGGGTGGCCGCCATCTTGGCCGGGGTCGACGTGCCCGGCGTGACCGTAAACCGCTACTGCTCGTCCTCGCTGCAGACCATCCGGATGGCCGCCCACGCCATCCGCGCCGGGGAGGGCGACGTCTTCGTGGCCGCCGGCGTCGAGACGGTCAGCCGGTTCCAGTTCGGGGCGTCCGACACCGGCCCGCACAACCAGCACTTCGCCGATGGCGAAGCCCGCACGGCCAAGCGCAACCCGGCGGTGACCGAGCCGTGGACGCCGCTCGGTGGGCTGCCCGACGTCTACATCGCCATGGGGCAGACGGCAGAGAACGTGGCTGAGTACGAGAACGTCGGGCGCGAAGAGATGGACGAGTTCGCCGCTCTCAGCCAGAACCGGGCCGTCGAGTCCCAGAAGAACGGCTTCTTCGAGCGCGAGATCATCCCGGTCACCTTGGAGGACGGCACGGTGGTCACCACCGACGACGGGCCGCGGCCCGACACCACCGTGGAGAAGCTGGCCACGCTCAAGCCCGCATTCCGCGAGGGAGGGAAGATCACGGCCGGGAACGCCTGTCCCCTCAACGACGGCGCGGCCGCCGTGGTGGTCATGTCCGACACGAAGGCCGCCGAGCTCGGCATCACCCCGTTGGCCCGCATCGTGGCCAGCGGCGTGTCCGCCCTCGACCCCGAGATCATGGGCCTGGGCCCGATCGAGGCGTGCCGACAGGCGCTGCGACGGGCCGGTATGACCATCGACGACATCGACTTGGTGGAGATCAACGAGGCCTTTGCCGCGCAGGTCATCCCGAGCGCCAAGCACCTGGGCATCCCGTGGGAGAAGCTCAACGTCAAGGGTGGGGCCATCGCCCTCGGCCACCCGTTCGGCATGACCGGGGCGCGGATCATGACGACGCTGCTGAACGCGCTGGAGGACGAGGACAAGCGCATCGGCCTGGAGTCGATGTGCGTCGGCGGGGGCCAGGGCATGGCCATGATCGTCGAGCGACTCACCTGAGCAAAAGCGCTCCAGCCCGGACCCGGACCATCGGCATCGCCCTCTTCGAGGGCGTGGAGGAACTCGACTGGGCCGGGCCGTGGGAGGTATTCGCCGCCTGGTCTCGGTACTTCCCCGAGGACGGGGCGTCGGTCGTGCTCCTGACCCCTGATGCCGGACCGGTCACTTGTGCCAAGGGTGCTCGGGTGATCGGTCACAACAGCTGGGACGACGGCCCCCCGCTCGACGTACTCGTGTACCCCGGAGGCCAAGGAACGCGCCCCCAGCTCGGGGACGAGACGGTGCGCCGCTGGGTGCGCGCGGTGGCCGAGAGAGCGGAGGTGGTCACCAGCGTCTGCACCGGTGCGCTGGTGCTGGCCGACGCGGGCCTGCTCGACGGCCGCCCGGCGACGACCCACTGGGCGTCGCTGGACACGCTGGTCGGACTGGGCACCGGGATCGAGGTGCGACGGGGCGAGCGCTTCGTCGATGACGGCGACGTCGTGACGGCGGCGGGGGTGTCGGCCGGCATCGACATGGCGCTGCATCTCGTGGGACGTTTCGCCGGCGCCGAGCGGGCGCGCGAAGTACAGAAGCTCATCGAGTACTACCCCGAGCCGCCCACCTGAGGGGCAGGGCGACGGGCAGGGTAGGCAAAGTCACGGGAGGAGCACATGCGGGAGCTGCAGGGCAAGGTCGCCGTGGTCACGGGGGCGGGCAGCGGGATCGGCTTGGCCGTGAGCCGGCGGCTCGCCACCGAGGGCATGCGCCTCGTGCTGGCCGACGTCGAGGAACCGGCCCTGGAGAAGGCCGCGGCCGAATTGGCGGAGGCCACAGAGGTCATCGCCGTCCCCACCGACGTGTCGCAGTGGTCGTCGGTCGACGAGCTCCGTGCCCGTGCCGTCGAGCGGTTCGGGTCGGTGCACCTGGTGCACAACAACGCGGGAGTGGGCGCCGGCGGACTGCTGTGGGAAACGACCGACACGGACTGGCAGTGGGTGCTCGGCGTGAACTTGTAGGGCGTCGTGCATGGGATCCGGGCCTTCGTGCCCATGCTGGTGGACCAAGGTGAGGGCCACGTGGTGAACACGGCGTCGCTGGCCGGGTTGCTCACTCCGCCTTTCATGGGGATCTACAACGTGACCAAACACGCCGTGGTGGCCCTGTCGGAGACCTTGGTCAAAGAGCTGCGGATGGTGGGCTCCACGGTGGGGGTGTCGGTCCTGTGTCCCGGTTTCGTCCAGACCTCCATCCACGAATCGGAGCGCAATCGCCCCGACTGGGCGCCGGCGCCGGTCACCGGACCCGCCGCCGAAGGCATGCGCGACGTGCTGAGGCAGTTGGTGACCGGTGGCATCGACGCCGATGTGGTCGCCGATCGCGTCGTCGATGCGGTCCAGCGCGACACCTTCTACATCCTCACCCACCCGGAGTCCTACGGCGCGGTAGAGGCCCGGATGCAGGACATCCTGCAGGGGCGTCCACCGAGCGACACTGCCTTCGCCTGACGTCGCGGCGGCCGTCACGGCCCGGCTGGCGGTGAGGCATGATCCCGGGCGCGCCTTCGGCGTGACCGGGGCAACGGAGCCAAGGGGAGGTGGGGCAGGACGTGAGCGAGCCCATCTACGACGTGGGGTCGATGTGGGAGCTGGTGGAGAGGCGAGCGGAGGCATCGCCCGACCGGCTCATGTTGGTCGACGAGTGGGACCGCCACATGACGTTCGCCGAGTTCCGGGACCGGAGCGCCCGGGTGGCTGCGGGTCTGCACGACATGGGCATCGGGCCTGCCACGGCGGTTTCGTGGCAGCTGCCGAGCCGGATGGAGACGGTGCTCCTCTCCACCGCCCTGGCCCGCCTCGGTGTGGTGCAGAACCCCATCATCCACATCTACCGGGAACGGGAGGTCGCCTTCGCACTACGCCAGACCGGAGCCGAGGTCTTCTTCGTCCCCGGCCAATGGCGGGGCTTCGATTACGTGGACATGGCCGAGCGCATCGCCGGTGAGCTGGGCCGCGCTCCGACCATCGTCACCGTGTACGACTCGTTGCCCGACGGCAATCCCTCCGTATTGCCGCCGGCACCGGCGGCGTCGGACGTCGACGCCGTGCGTTGGGTCTATTACACCTCGGGAACGACGTCGGATCCCAAGGGGGTCCGGCACAGCGACAACACCCTGATCACCGGCGGTCGCGGACTGGCCATCGCCCTCGACCTCGGCCCCGACGACGTGGGATCGGTCGCCTTCCCCTTCGCCCACATCGCCGGGCCCGACTACCTCGTCATGGTGCTGGCCAACGGATGTGCGGCGGCGATGCTCGAGGCATTCGTGCCCGCCACGGCCGTGGAGGTGTTCAGCCGCAACGGCGCCACCATGGTCGGCGGGAGCACCGCCTTCTACCAGGCGTACCTCAACGAGCAACGCAAACGCCCGGGCACGACCTTGATCCCCTCCTTGCGGATCATGTCGGGAGGCGGCGCTCCTATGCCCCCTGAGGTGTTCCACGAGATCCAGCGCGAGATGGGTGTCCGCGTCGCCCACGGCTACGGCATGACGGAGATCCCGATGATCGCCATGGGCTCCCCGCACGACTCGGACGAGCAGCTGGCGCATACCGTCGGCCGGCCGGTCGAGGGTGCCGACGTGCGCATCGTCACGCTCGAGGAGCAGGAGGCGGGGCCGGAGGTCGACGGCGAGGTCCGGGTAAAGGGACCGATGGTGTGCAAGGGGTATACCGACGCCGCCCTCACCGCCGAGTCGTTCGACCCGGCCGGGTACTTCCGGACGGGAGACATCGGCCATCTCCGCCCCGACGGCCACCTCGTACTCACCGGGCGCCTCAAGGACATCATCATCCGCAAGGGGGAGAACATCTCGGCCAAGGAGGTCGAGGACCTCCTCTATGGCCATCCCAAGGTCGGTGACGTGGCCGTGATCGGCTTGCCCGATCGGGAACGGGGCGAGAGGGTGTGTGCCGTGGTGGAGACCGCGGCTGGCCAAGAGCCCATCTCCTTCGACGAGATGGTTGCTCACCTGCGCGGTGCCGGGCTCATGGCCCAGAAGGTTCCCGAGCAACTCGAGGTGGTCGAGGCCCTGCCACGGAACCAGACGCTGAACAAGGTTCTCAAGTACAAGCTGCGCGAGGAGCTGGCCGGAAAGCCGTTCGGGCCTGACCGCTGAGGGTCAGCGCCGCCGGATGTAGGTCGGCGGATCGGAGTCGACGGATCAGGGGCCGACGGCCCGGTGCCGGGCCCTCAGTGCTGACGGGCCCGCAGGACCTCGAGCGCCCGGTCGGCGTGCTTGTTCATGTTGACTTCGCTGGCGATGACGTCGAGCAGGCGCCCGTCGGTGTCGATCACGAACGTCGACCGCTTGTTCGGGAGGAATGCAGCACCGCGCTTGACTCCGAACCGGTCGGCCACCACGCGGTCAGGATCGGAGAGCAACGGGTAATCGAACCCGTGCTTATCGGAGAACTCCCGCTGCTTGGCCACCTGGTCGGCGCTGATACCCACCCGCTGCCCTCCCACTGCTTCGAACTCCGCTTTCAAGTCGCGGAAGTGGCAGCTTTCGCGCGTGCACCCGTACGTGAGGGCGGCCGGGTAGAAGAACAGCACGACCGGCCCCTTCGGAAGATTGTCGTACAACCGCCAGGGCGCTCCCGTGTCGTCGGTGAGCTCGAAGTCCTCGACTTTGTCGCCAGCTCGCATGCTGGCACCCTAGCCCCGGTCCCCCGGAGGCGCACCGGCCCGTGCGGGCCGAAGCCGGAGACCCGAAGAGATCAGGCCGTGATACCGCCGTCGACCGACAAGATGGCGCCGGTGGTGTAGGACGACTCCTCCGAGGCCAGGAACACGATGGCCGCGGCCACCTGGTCGGGGGTGCAGAAGCCCATTCGGCTCACGATGCGGGTGAGCTGCTTGGGGTCGGCGCCCTCGGGGAGGCTGAAGTTGGCGATGAGTGGGGTGTCGACGCCGCCGGGGGCCACCGCGTTGACGCGCACTCCCCGCCCCGCGTACTCCACCGCCAGCGCCTTGGTCAGCATCACCACCCCGCCCTTGGACGCGCAGTACGCCGCCGAATAGGCCGAGCCGATCAGACCGGCGGTGGAGGCCACGTTCACGATGTTGCCCCCGTGCGGATGGAGCATGTGGGGAAGCACGGCTTTCGCCATGAGGAACGTCCCGGTGAGGTTGACCCCGATGATCTTGTGCCACGTCGCCGTGGGCATGTCGATGGTGTGGGCGAAGGTCCCGATCCCGGCCACGTTGCAGAGCACGCTCGGCCGCCCCAGGGTGGAGTCGACGGAGGCGACGGTGCGGTTCACATCGTCCTCGTCGGTGACGTCGCAGCGGTAGGCGATGGCCTTCCCTCCGAGGACGCCCAATGCGTCGACCGTCTCCTCGACCCCTTTCTCGACCACGTCGAGGCACGCCACTGACGCCCCCTCGCCGGCCAATCGGATGGCGGTGGCCCGACCGATCCCCGAGGCCGCGCCGGTCACAATGGCGGTCACCCCTTCGAAGCGGCGGCTCATCTGCGTCATGGCGGCCGCAGGCCCGGTCGAACGTGTTTCTTCCTCGCTCACGCGGAAGCCCCTTCCTCGGTCCACAACTGGTCGGTGTACGTGTCGGTCCCCGGGATCGTGGGGATGAAGGCCAGGGCGGCGACGACCTCGGCCTGGCCCGAACGCTCCAGAGCCTTGCGATGGGCCACCACCACTTCGTCCCAGGCGTCGGCCGGTGCTCGGTCGAGGAACCACAGGGTGAGCTGACGGCGATCGTCGGCCTCAGTGCGCGGCACGTCTCCCGGTGCGTCCACCAGGAGCGGCAGCGGGTCGGCGGCCACCACGAGGCGGGCCGCTGTGCCCGGCAGGAAGGACGGGAGGTGTTCGTCCCTCTGCCAGGTAGCGAAATCTTCCGCGCTGACGTCGGGTGAGCGGTCAGTGAAGACGGCCACCAAACCCGACATCGGGTGGTCCAGGGCGAGCTCGGAGGGGAGGCCGTCCTTTTCGCGGGAGCGCTCCCAGGCGTAGCGGTACAGCAGCGTGTGCACGTGGTCTCGTTCGGCGAACATCCGGCCCGCTGCGTGCAACGCCATGACCTGGTCGACGGCCCAGCGGTTCCACACGTCGTGGTAGCCGTCGAGCACCCAGTACACGCCGAGATACGAGCCCCGGTGCGGTGACCCGGTGATCGTGGACGAGTCGGGAGCGCGTAGAGCCTTCAGGTCCGCCGTGGCCACGAAGCGCCGGCCGGCGAACTGGTACGGACCGATCATGCATCCCGCGTAGAAATGGTCCCGCTCGTACCACCGGTTGTAGGCGACCTCGTGGCCCCGGTGCGGCTCCACCAGCGTGAAGAGCATCGAACCGAGCTTGATGGGCTCGGCCCCCGCAGTGATGCAGTGCTGTCGGGGGGGACGGTCTGCCTTGGACTGCCCGGTCATCGTGCTCCTCTCGTCGTCGGCTCGAGCGACCGCTCGGGCCCCGGTTCCGGCTGCAGCGACCTCTTCAGCGCCGGCTTGTCCACCTTGCCCATCGGGGTCAGGGGCAGGACGTCCAAAACGAACAGACGGTCCGGCGCTTTGTAGTCGGCCAGGGACTTGGTGCACCAGGCGCGCAGCGCCTCGAGCTCGGGCGTGGTCCCGGGAGCCGGGACCACGAAGGCGGCCCCGATCTCCCCGAGCACCGGATCCCCGATTCCCACCACGGCCACGTCCGTCACCGACGCGTGCCGGCCGATGACCGCTTCGACCTCGGCGGGGTACACGTTGTACCCACCCCGGATGTACATCTCGGCTGCCCGCCCGGCGAGGCGGAGGTTGCCGTCGGGCCCGACCCAGCCCAGGTCCCCCGTGGTCAGCCACCCGTCCGTCGCCAGCACCGAGGCGGTGGCCGCGGCGTCGATCGTCACGCCGCCCGTCCCCCGGGGTGCGACGTACCCCCGCATCACGGCGGCGGAGCGGATCCGGACCCTGCCCACGGCGCCAGCGGCCACCTCGGTGCCGTCGTCGCCGGCCACGCGCAGCTCCACCCCCGGAACCGGTCGGCCGACGGTGGAGGCGACGATCTCATCGGGATCACCGGGCAGCGTGCCGGTACCCAGGCAGGACTCGGTCGACGTGTACCGGACCACCACCGGGCAGCCCAGCCGGTCGCGCATGGCGTGGACAAGCTCCCGTGGGACCCGGGCCGCTCCGGTACCCGCAATGCGCAGCGACGACAGGTCGGCGCTCTCGAGGTCGGGATGATCCAGCACCAGCGCCCACTGGGTCGGCACTCCCTGCCCGACGGTGACCCGCTCCGAGGCCATCAACTCAATGGCTGCGGCCGCCTTCCACGGGGTCGGGGTGATGACCGTCGTCACCCCATGGGCGATCTCGTCCCAGGCGCGGGTCATGTAGCCGACATGGGCGAAGGGGAGAGGCGAAAGGCGGCGGTCTCCCGGCTGCGAGAGCACGTCGGTGCCCCGAGCCACGGCCGCCAGGTTTGCGTGGTCGAAGACCGCCCCTTTCGGCAGACCGGTCGACCCACTGGTCCACACGATCGCCACGGGATCGCCCGGGTCGGGC
>DATGGF010000673.1:0-1627 GCA_035308625.1 Acidimicrobiales bacterium
GCCTGACGACGGAACACCTTCTCGAGGTCGGCGGCGGTTCGCCCACACCATGCCGCAACCATCTCCTCCCACTCGGTGTCGGCGTCCACGGAACCGAAGAGGTGACCGAAGTCCTGATAACTGACAGACACACCCCAAGCCGCGAGACCTTCGATGATGCAATCGGCCTCTACGCGCTCGCTGTCGATCATTAGTCCATCGAAGTCAAAGATCACGGCACGGAACGAAGAATTCACCCCCAAAGCTCTTTCATGGGCTCCATCCCAATGGGCCCCGCTCTCGTGAGACGACCCGCGGTCCTTCCGAGCGGAAGCGGCCGTCGCAGTGCATCCGTGCGTCTCGTTCGCCCACTTCGGCCCGGGAACACCGAAATTGGTCGAACGCCGCGCCGGTCGCAGCGTGTCGAGGTGCTGAGGTCTTCCGGACGTCACTGCCTGGAGATCCATCCGATCGGGCCTGCGCCGTCCGGTCGCCTGCCCGCTGCCGTTACTCGTTCGGCAGTTGGTCGGAGCCCGGGATCACCGCCCCGCACACTTCGGTGGGATTGGCGAAGGTGTCCCCCTTCAACTGCACGTACCAGCCGCACAGCTGAGTGGGCGCCTTGCCGATTGCGCTGATCTTGAAGCTCACCGGGAATCCGAGCCCGCCGGCGTCGTAGTTGCTCACTTTGTGGAGCGCGCTGATGAATCCCGCCTGTGTCGGATTCTTTTTCACCAGGTTGAGGCCGTAGAGCATCAGGTCGGTGGCGTTCCAGCCCTCGTAGTAGCTGAAGTCGGGGACGCCGCTGAAGTGGGCGTATTTCTTGAGAGCGGCGACGAACGCCTCGGTGCCGGGGGTCTTCTCCTCGATGGGAGTGCCGGTCGCGGTGAACCAGGCCCCCGCGGCAGCGCCGAGCGCCGCGGTGTCCTTCAAGAGCGGCTGGCCGTAGCCGGTCGCGTTGACGATGACCTTCATCTTGACCCCCGCCTGCGAGAGCGCGGTCATGATCGCGAAATTGGTGTTCGCGTCGAGGGGTAGCCACATGGCGTTCACATTGGCCGCCTTGAGCTGCAGGGCGAGCGACGTGACGGCCACGCTCCCGAAGGGGAGCGAGGTGTCGGTGAAGGCCTTGGTGAGACCCTGCTTCTGGCACACGAATTCGAATCCGGTCGCTGACGCCGACGATGAAGGCGAGATGGAATAACCGACCGAACCACAGTTCGTTCCGCCGTGTGCCTTCACGAACTTGCCGATCCCGTCGTATTGGGGGTCTTTCGGATCCGACTGGCCACTCCACGTGAACATGTTGGTGTTGGCCGACTGGAACCACTCCGATCCGTCATAGGCGCCGCCGGTGACCGGGACGCCGGCTGCCTGGGCCGCCTTGTACCCGCCGAAGGCAACCGGAGTGAGGTCGATGATGCCGAACACCCCCTGGGAAATCAGCGACTGGGTGGCGGTCTGGTTGGTCGACGGGTTGGTCGCGTCATCCCTCACCACCAGCTTGATCTTCCGACCGTTGATCCCGCCCTTGGCGTTCTGCATGGCGATCCGCGCATCGAACCCTGCCGCCGCCTGTGAGAACTCCGAGGCCCCCGGACCGGTGAGCGAGGTGATCAGGGCGATCTTGTACGGAGACCCGCCCGCT
>DATGGF010000674.1:0-8241 GCA_035308625.1 Acidimicrobiales bacterium
GTCGTCGATGCGAACCAGCGCGATGCGATGCGGGCCGACCTCGAAGCGCCGAACGGATCCCGGGTCCAACTCCTTGCGGTCGCACAGCCGAACCGTCTCACCCATGGATGGGCTCCATCTCGGCATCGGTCTCGGCCGGCAGGCGCCCGATGAGCCGCTCCTCCACCGACGCTTCCACCCACCGGCCCACATCGGCGAAGGGCGAGCGCGCGGCCAGGTCGGAGAAGAAGCCCCGCACGATGAGTCGCTCGGCCACGGCGGGCTCGATGCCGCGCGACTCGAGGTAGTAGCGCTGCTCCTCGTCGATGGGTCCGACGGTCGAGGCGTGGCTGCACTTCACGTCGTTCTCGTCGATGTCGAGGTTGGGCACCGAATCGGCATGCGCACCCTCGGAGAGCACGAGGTTGTGGTTCGTCTGACGAGCGTCAGCTCGCCGGGCGCCGCGCCGGATGCGGATGAGCCCGCTGTAGACCGAGCGGGCGTGGTCGGCCACGGCGCCGGTGAAGAGCAGCTCGCTCTCGGTGCGCGGGGCGTGGTGGTCCTGGAGCGTGCGGAAGTCGTGGACCTGTGCCCCGGTCCCGAGATAGGCGGCCAGCAGCGAGCTCCGCCCGCCTTCACCCACCAGGTCGGAGTCCGTCCGCACCCGGGCATAGGCGCCACCCAGGCCGACGGTGAACGACCGGAACTCCCCGTGCCCGGCGACCCGGCTCGTCTGCCGGCCGATGTGGGTGGCGGCGGGGCTCAGCACCTGGAGGTTGGCGTAGGCCAGTCGGGCACGCTCACCCACGTCGAGCTGGGACACCGGCACCACCAACGCGGCGTGACCATGGGTGGCCGGGGCCACGACGACCTCCACCACGCCGGCCGCCGCCCCTTCGCCCAGCGTCACCACCGTGTGGGGGAACACCGCCGGCGCGCTGTCCTCGTCCGCTTCCGCCACGTCACAGAGGTGGACGACCACCACCGGGGCTTCCAGCGCGACCCGGGCAGGGACGTCGATGGTCACGATGTCGGCCACGAACGCGTGGTGCAGGAGCGAGAAGGCGTCCTCACCGTCGGCTTCCCCGAGGGCAAGCGGCGCCATGGGCGTGGCCAACGGGCCGCTCCCGGCCACTCGCACCACGTCGCCAGGTACCCCGGCGCCGGCCTCGATCGAGACGACGACACCGTTGCGGGTGACCACCAACGCGGCGTGATCGCCCAGCCGGTCGGCCACCTTGTGCGCCGCGGTGACGTCGGAGCCGGGACCTGACGACGAAACGGGGGCGAAGCGATCGAGGTCGAAGCGGTCGATTCCGCTGTAGCGCCAGATTTCCTCGGCCTCGGTGGGGAGGGCCGACGCGGAGAACCGGTCGAAGGCCTCCATGCGCTGGGCGACGAACCACTCCGGGCCGCCGAGGGCGCGAACAGCGTCGGCGGTGAAGGCGGTCACGGGGTCTCGATCCTACCGGCGCGGCCCAGAGGGCCACTTGGCCGGGAGCCTCGTAGGCTACGGCGATGGCCGACTACGAAGTGGTTTCGCTCGAACGCGACGGGCATGTCGCCACCCTGTGGCTGGACCGGCCCGAGGCGCGCAACGCCATGGGCCCCGCCTTCTGGCGCGAACTGCCGATGGCGATCGGTGAGCTCTCGGCCGATCCCGAGGTGCGAGCCGTAGTGGTCGCCGCCAAGGGACCGCACTTCAGCGTGGGTCTCGACCTGAAGGCCATGGCCGGATTGCTCACCGGTGGCGGTGAAGGTGGCGGCGGCTCGGCCGGCGGAAGTTCTTCGGTGGCGGCGCGGGCCACCACGGCGCGGGCGTCGATCCTGCGCATGCAGCAGTCGGTGAGCGCGCTGGCCGAGTGCCCCAAGCCGGTCATCGCCGCCATCCACGGCTACTGCATCGGTGGCGGCGTCGACGTGGTCACCGCCTGCGACATCCGGCTGGCCAGTGCCGACGCCGTCTTCTCCGTGCGCGAGACGAAGGTGGCCATCGTGGCCGACCTCGGGAGCCTGCAGCGCCTGCCCCGAATCGTGGCCAAGGGCCACGTGGCCGAGCTGGCCTACACGGGCAAGGACATCAGCGCCGAGCGGGCCGCCCAGATCGGGCTGGTCAACGACGTCCTCCCCGACGCCGACGCTGTGCTCAAGGCGGCCAGAGCCCTGGCCGCCGACATCGCGGCCAATTCGCCGCTGGCCGTGCAGGGCACCAAGGCGGTGCTCACCGCCTCCGAGGACCGGTCGGTGGCCGACGGGCTCGACTACGTGGCCGTGTGGAACTCGGCCTTCCTGCAGTCCCAGGACCTGGTCGAGGCCATGACGGCCTTCATGGAGAAGCGGGCGCCCGACTTCACCGGCGGCTGAGACCAGCTCAGCGGCCGCGGTTCCAGGGCCAGCGCCGGCCCTTGCCCCGGCCCGAGGGATCCTCACCCCGTTGACGTTCGGCCTCGGCCAAGGCATCGGGGACGACGGCGTTGACGATGTCCTCGGCCTGGTCGAGGAGCGCGGCCGTCTCCGGGCCACCGGGGCCGGGCTCGTCCTCGATGGCCGGCTCGACCAGCGACCCGTGGACCCATCCTGCATCGGCGAGGCGCCGTTCGTACTTAGGGCAGTCGTCGGGGCAGCGCCACGGCGCCTCGGGCGCCAGGTCGAGCTCGCAGAAACGAGCCACCTCCCCGCTCGAGTACGTCCGGCTCTGGAAGTGCTTGCACTCCTCGCGCATGGGCACGGCAACATTCTCGCACCAACCCGGGGAAGGCGGGCTGTCAGCGGCCGTCGGGGCCGGACCGGAAACGGCCGGCGCAACCTGCGGCTCAGCCGACGGCCCCCTCCATCTGGAGCTCGATGAGCCGGCTCCACTCCACCGCGTATTCCATCGGCAAAGTCCGCGTCACCGGCTCGATGAAGCCGTTCACGATCAGGCTCATGGCCGCGCTCTCCGACAGGCCCCGGCTCATCAAGTAGAAGAGCTGGTCCTCACCCACCTTCGACACGGTGGCCTCATGGCCGATCTGCGCGTCGCGCTCGGAGACCTCCATGTAGGGCTTGGTCTCCGACGTCGACTCCTCGTCGAGAATCAGCGCGTCGCAGCGGACGAAGCTCTTGGCGTTCTTGGCCCCTTCTTCCACGCGCACGAGGCCGCGGTAGGTGGACACCCCGCCGTCCTTCGAGATCGACTTCGACACGATGGTGGACGTCGTCTCCGGGGCGACGTGAACCATCTTGGCGCCCGCATCCTGGTGCTGGCCCGGGCCGGCGTACGCAACGGAAAGCACCTCGCCCGAAGCCTTGGGACCCATCAAATAGACGGACGGGTACTTCATGGTCAACCGGGACCCGATGTTGCCGTCGATCCACTCGACATGGGATTCCGCTTCCGCACGGGCCCGCTTGGTCACCAGGTTGTAGACGTTGTTGGACCAGTTCTGGATGGTCGTGTACGTGATGCGCGACCCCGGCAGGGCGACGAGCTCCACCACCGCGGAGTGCAGCGAGTCGGTCGTGTACACCGGGGCCGAGCACCCTTCGATGTAATGGACCTGTGAGCCTTCGTCAGCGATGATCAAGGTCCGCTCGAACTGGCCCATGTTCTCCGCGTTGATGCGGAAGTAGGCCTGGAGCGGCATGTCGACCTCGACTCCGGGGGGCACGTAGATGAACGACCCACCCGACCATACGGCCGAGTTCAGCGCGGCGAATTTGTTGTCATTGGGCGGGATGATCGTGCCGAACCACTTGCGGACGAGATCGGGGTACTCGCGCACAGCCGTGTCCATGTCACAGAACAACACGCCCCGCGATTCGAGGTCTTCGCGGTTGCGGTGGAAGACGACTTCGCTTTCGTACTGCGCGGTGACACCGGCGAGGTACTTGCGCTCGGCCTCGGGGATGCCAAGCTTCTCGTAGGTCGACTTGATGGACTCGGGGAGCTGGTCCCAGTCCTTCACCTGACCTTCGGTGGGCTTGATGTAGTAGTAGATGTCGTCGAAGTCGAGGTCTGGCATGTTGACGGCGAACCACTGCGCCATCGGCTTGGCGAAGAAGCGCTGCAGGGCCCGCAAGCGGAACTTGAGCATCCACTCGGGCTCCTGCTTCATCCACGACATCTCGCGGACGATGTCCTCGGAAAGGCCCTTCTTCGGCTTGAAGACGTAGTTCTCGACGTCGCTCCAGCCGAGCTTGTACCGGCCCAGGTCCAGATCCTTCGTCGTGCTCATGCGGTCACCTCGGGGCCGGCCGGCCGCTGAGCCCCTGGGCCCGGAGGCCCGGCCGCCCTGGTCGGGGGATTTCTCCTATCCAGATAGTAACAACCCCGGCCTGCTGGTGCGTCCCCGGCCTCCCCACCAGGAGCCCGAGGAGCGGGGCGCTCTGGAAAGATCCTGCCCCGTGCCTGCCGAGCCCACTCCCACCGGACACCAAGCGGCAATGAGAGACGCCGCCGCAGACATCGCCGTTCCGCCCGTTGCCGCCCGCCGGCCCACGGTCCTCGAGACCCACGGTGACCGCCGGGTCGACGACTGGCACTGGCTGCGCGACCGGGACGACCCCGCCGTGTTGGCCCATCTCCGGGCTGAGAACGACTACACCGAGGCCGTCACCGCCGGCCAGGCCGGCCTGCGCCAGACCCTGTTCGACGAGATCCGCGCCCGGATCGCCGAGACCGATCTGTCGGTCGCCGTGCGCAAGGACGAGTGGTGGTACTTCGCCCGAACGTTCGAGGGCCGCGACTACCCCGTCCACTGCCGGGCCCCAGTCGCGTCGGCCGACGGGTCGCCGGAGGCCGGGTCCGTGCGTCCTCCCGGGGCCGACGGTACGGGTCCCGGACCCTGGCCCGCAGAGGAGGTGCTGCTCGACGAGAACGTCCTCGCCGAGGGGGTCTCCTACCTGGCCCTGTCGGATCTCGAGATCAGCCCGGGCCACGGTCTCCTGGCGTACGGGATCGACACCACCGGCGACGAGCGCTTCGCCATCAAGGTCCGGAACCTCACCACCGGCGAGGAGCTGCCCGAGGTCCTCGAAGGCGTCTCCTACGGGTTGGCGTGGGCCGACGACGCCACCTTCTTCTACACACGGCCTGACACGGCCAATCGGCCGCACCAGGTGTGGCGCCACCAGATCGGCACTGACGCGTCGGCCGACCTGCTGGTGATGGAGGAACCCGACGAGCGCTTCCACATCGGCCTGGGCCGGACCAAGGACGGCGCCTATGTCGTGGTGTCGCTCGACTCGAAGATCACGTCGGAGGTATGGGTCGTCCCCACCGCTGTGCCGGCCACGGCGCCGAGGCTGGTCACCGAGCGCAGACCGGGCATCGAGTACGCCATCGAGCACCACCGGGGCACCTTCGTGATCGTCACCAACCACGAGGCGGAGAACTTCCGCTTGATGGCCGTCCCCGCCGACGCGCCGGCGGGGCATCCGTGGCGCGAGGTCATCGCCCATCGGTCCGACGTGCGCCTTCTCGGGGCGGAGGTGTTCCGGCGCCATGTCGCCTGTTACGAACGGTTCGAGGGCGAGGCCCGCATACGGGTCGTCGACCTGGCCGAGGACACCGACCCCTGGGCCGCTCCCCTGCCCGACGGCCGGGTCATCCCGAGCCCCGAGTCGCCGGCCACGTTCCGCCCGGCGGGCAACCCGGAGTTCGACACGCTCCAGCTGCGCTACGAATACACCTCGCTCGTCACCCCCAGGTCGATCTTCGACTTCGACATGGATGCGGGGACATCGGAGCTCCTGAAACGCCAACCCGTCCTCGGCGGCTACGACCCCGTCGACTTCATCACCTCCAGGTTGTGGGCGGATGCGGCCGACGGGCGACGAGTCCCCATGTCGCTGGTGCACCATCGCGACACGCCGCTCGACGGCACGGCTCCGTGCCTGCTGTACGGCTACGGCGCCTACGAACACAGCATCGACCCTGCCTTCTCGTCGTTGCGCCTCAGCCTCCTCGAACGCGGTCTGGTGTACGGCATCGCCCACGTACGCGGCGGCGGAGAGCTGGGCCGGCGCTGGTACGAGGAGGGCAAGCTCCTGGCCAAGCCGAACACCTTCTCGGACTTCATCGCCTGCGCCGAACACCTCGTCACGACCGGCGCCATCGACGGCAGTCGCCTCGTGGCCCGGGGCGCGTCCGCCGGCGGGCTGCTGATGGGCGCCGTGGCGAACCTGGCACCCGGGCGCTTCCGCGCCATGGTGGCCGAGGTCCCGTTCGTCGACTGTCTCACCACCATGCTCGACGAAACGCTGCCGCTCACGGTCATCGAGTGGGACGAATGGGGCAACCCCGCTGCCGACCCCGAGGTCTACGCGGCGATGCGTTCCTATTCGCCCTACGACAACGTGCGCTCGGTGCGTTACCCGGAGATGCTCGTCACCGCCGGGCTCGAGGACCCACGCGTCGGGTACTGGGAGCCGGCCAAGTGGGCCCAGCGCCTGCGGGCCGCCGACCCCGACAACCAGGTGCTCCTCAAGGTCGAGCTCGAGGCGGGCCACGGCGGGCCGACCGGGCGCTACGACGCCTGGCGCGACGAAGCGTTCGTCCAGGCCTTCGTGCTGGAGGCGGTGCGCCTCAGCGGGTCGTGAGGCCGGCGGGCGTCAGCCCGGCGTGAAGGTGGCGACGAAGGGGGCGTGGAACGGGTCCGGGAATTGGACCTTGCTGCCTCCGGCGGACACGGTGACGCTGGCCGAGCCCAACTGCACCTGCGTCTGGCCCTGGGCGGGTACGGACTGGGTCTGTCCCGCGCTGAGCGTGTCCGTCCACAGCACCTTGCCGCTCGAGTCGGTGATGTAGACCCAGCACGGACCGGAAGCGGTGAGCTTCAGGTCGTACGACGACGTCGGCACCTTGTAGGTGGCGTCGAACGACGACGTAGACGTCACCGGCACCAGAACGGCGTCGACCGGGATGTGCGTCGCCGGTCGGGTGACCGGATGATGCACCGCCGCCGACGGCGAATGGTGCGGAAGTTTCCCCGACAACGCGATCGCTCCGATGATGGCGCCGATCACCACCACGACAACTGCAGCCGCGGCCAAGGCGGGCGAACCCCGCGTCAAGCCGAGCCGCTCGGTTCTGAGGCGGATGCCATTGACCGGTGGTCTCACCCCGGCGCGAGCAGGGCGCTCCGAAGGGCCGGCGGCATTGCCACCGCCGTTGCTGGAACCGAAGCCGGCGTCGGGGCGCTCAGCTCCGCCGGCACCATCGTCGAAGACGAGGTGTTCGGCCGGATTCCGGCGCGACAGCTCCCGCGGTGGGTCGACCAGCGCGTCGCGGCCGCGGGCTCGCACACCCGAGGACGCGAGCCTTGTGGTGACACGACGAGCCGACTCCATGGCGGCATGGTAGGAGGCGTTGGCGGGCGCGCGCCCGGGGATGTCGTTGGAGTCTGCACGCGTCACGTCGTTCGACACGGCACGCTTCGCGCCGTTGGTCCGATCACCCGGCGCGCCGTGGCGTCCCCGACCGTGCACGCGACTCGCGGTGTCGTGGGTTGCGCGCTCAGAGCGACGATTGCCGATGGAACGCAGCGTGTCGAGCGCCTGCTGGTGGTTGCGCACCGACTGCCGCTCATCGAACAGCGCCCGGCGCGACGCGCCGAGGACGAGGAGGCTCACCACCGACGCCAGGCCGATCACGAGGACCAGGGTCATCGGCCACCATTCAACTCCTCCGCCCGCCACGGCGGTACTGCGACACAACAGGGCCGCAAGTGGTGACAGGCCGCCCACGCCTCGTCGCTGGCCGCCGGTGGTGCGTGCCTGTGGACGAGGGCTTGCGCCGTCACCGCCTCCGCTCGGCGGAACGTCAGTACTGCGGCGTCGCCGGGAAGGAGTAGCCCTCGGGCACGCTGGGCGGAACCGGCCTCCGAGCGAGCGCGGCCTCCACCGCCGGGGCGAGACGGCGCGCCTTCTCCTCCTCGGCGTGCTCGGCCCGGTCGTGGAACTCGGGCATGACGGTGCGGGCGAACAGCTCGAGCGACTCGCACACGTCCTCGTGGCGGTTGCGACCCGACTGGCTCACGAAGATGAGTTGATCGACGCCGGCGACCTCGTAGGCCCGGACGAGCTGGCGGATCTGGTCGGGCGTGCCGATGGCGCCGCGCAGGGAGCCAAGCCCGTGTTCCATCAATTGCGCGCCGAGCACCTGGCCGGTCTGCGCGGCCACCGGCCGGCTGAAGCCGAACGCCTCGCGGTTGGCCAGGAAGTCCTGCCAGATGTCGGTGACCCCGGGACGGTGCTGCCCGAAGACGTAGTAGTGAGCCA
>DATGGF010000675.1:0-5376 GCA_035308625.1 Acidimicrobiales bacterium
GGTCATCCCCCAGGCCTGGATGATGGGGATGGCGAACTCGTTGCGGTAACGCTCGATCAGCGCCCGGGGCGGCTGGCTCCCCCCGCAGGCGAGGTGGCGCAGGTGCGGCAGCCGGGTTGTTCTCCGGGTGAGCTCGTCGGCCAGGCCCAGCCAGATGGTCGGCACCCCGGCCGATACCGTCACCCGCTCGGTGGCCAGAGCGTCGGCCAGCACCGCCGGATCGAGCGGCCCGGCCAGGAAGACCTGCTTGGCCCCCACCGCGGTCGCCGCGTGCGGCACCCCCCACGCGTTGGCATGGAACATGGGCACCACGGGCAGCACGCAGTCGTCGGGGCCGATGCGCAGGCCCAGGCCCGAGGACGTCCCCATCGAGTGCAGGTACGTCGAGCGGTGGGTGTACACGACGCCCTTGGGCCGTCCGGTGGTGCCCGACGTGTAACACATGCCGAGCGGGGCGGTCTCGGGGATCTCGAGCGCCGCGTAGTGCTCGGGCCGGCCGGCCAACAGCTCTTCGTAGGAGAGGACGGACGGGGGTGTGGGCGAGGACAGCCCGGACACCGGCGCGTCGCCCATGACCACGACGTGGCTCACCGACGCCAGCGCACCGAGGGCGGCCACCTTCTCCAGCAGCGGGAGCAGGTCGGCGTCCACCACGATGACCTGGTCGCCGGCGTGGCCGACGATGTAGGCCAGGTCCTCGGGTGACAGGCGCAGGTTCAACGTGTGCAGCACCCGTCCCGAACACGGCACGGCGAAGTACAGCTCCAGGTGGCGGTACGTGTTCCAGGCCAGGGTGGCCACCGGGACGCCGCGGTCGATCCCCAGATCGTCGAGGGCGTGCATCAGCTGCATGGCCCGCCGGGCGAAGTCGCCGTACGTGTAGGCGTGACGCTCCCCCGAGGGCAGGTAGGTGACGACCTCGGTGTCGGCGAAGTGCGTGGGGGCGTTGCCGAGAAGCAGCCACGAATTGAGCTGCACGTCCATCATCGCCATGGCGATCCTCCCGTGAACGGCGACCAGCAGGGCGAAGGCTAGGACGTCGGACGGTGATCGGGCGAGGGTGGGTGGCGGCCGTGGGGAGAGCGCATCAGAGGGGAAGGCCGACCTCGTCAGCCTTCCCCTCCTGCCCCCGGATACACCACACGGTCGGCTGTCAGAATTATCGGTTGCGGGCGCCAACGGCTTGAGCATGCGGGGGGAATCACCTGGCCCGCCTAGCCTCCTCGACGTGCCCGGGCTCTACGACATGGGTCGCGCCGAGCTGGCCGGGCTGCTTCCCGGCGAACCGGACTACCGGATGCGCCAGGTGTGGGACGGCTTGTACCGCCGGGGGCTGCATCCCCGGGAGATGACCGACCTGCCGTTGCCGTTGCGGCGCGCGCTGGACGATCGACTCCAGCCGATGCTGGCCGAAGAGGCACGCCGCACCAGCGCGGACGGCCGCACCGTCAAGTGGTTGTGGCGCTTGCCCGACGGGCCCGGTCTCGAATCGGTGCTCATGCTGTACCGCGACCGCGCCACTGTGTGCGTGTCCTCCCAGGCCGGCTGCGCCATGCGCTGTGTCTTCTGCGCCACGGGCCAAGCCGGCTTCGACCGGCAGCTGTCCGCCGGCGAGATCATCGAACAGGTCATGACCGCACTGCGGGCGGCGCGGCCGCGGCGGCTCTCGCATGTGGTGTTCATGGGGATGGGCGAGCCGCTGGCCAACTTCGACGCGGTGTGGGCCGCGGTGGAGCGCCTCCACGACGACGTCGGGCTGTCGGCCCGCCACCTCACGCTGTCGACCGTCGGAGTGGTGCCGGGGATCCACCGGGTGGCCGAGGCGCGCCTGCCGGTCAATCTGGCCGTGTCGCTCCACGCGGCCAACGACACGCTGCGCGACGAGCTGGTGCCGCTCAACCGGCGCTATCCGCTCGACGTGCTGGCCCGGGCGTGCGCCGACTACGTGGCCGCCACCCGCCGGCGACTGTCGTTCGAGTGGGCCTGCATCGACGGGGTGAACGACCGTCGGGCCGACGCGGTGGAACTGGCCGCATACGCCCGGCCGCTCGGGGCGCATGTCAACCTGATCCCCCTGAACCCCACCCCGGGCTATGCCGTGCGGGGCACGCCGCGCCGCCGGGTGCTCGAGCTGCGGGCCGAACTGGCCGAGCTCGGGGTCAACGCCACGGTGCGGGCCACCCGGGGCGTCGAGATCGACGCGGCCTGCGGGCAGCTAGCGGCGACCGGCCCCGACGTTCGTGGGGCGGGGGGCCGCGGGCCGGGCCCCCCGCCCGTCGAACGAGCCCCCGTCGCAGTCACCCCGGTCGGACTCGACTGGAGGCACGGTACGGACAACCCCTCGGCCTGACAATGGCCCCGGGGGCGAAATTGCTCGGCGTTCGCGAAGAGTTCCTCTGCCGGTAACGCAGCTGTCGGGTGCCTATCATCCACGGCCGTGGGAGCAGCCCCCATCCACAACGTGGCCGATGCCCGGAAGCGGGCCCGGAAGGTGTTACCCCGGGTCGTCTACGACTATGTGGACGGGGGCGCCGAGGACGAAGTCACCGTGGCCGAGAACGAGCAGGCCTTCCGCGAGCTCGCCTTCCGGCCCCGGATGGCAGTGGCGATGGGCGAACCGGATCTGGCCACCACGGTGTTGGGGACGTCGGTGTCGCTCCCGGTCCTGCTGGCCCCGGCCGGGCTGATCCGGTTGCTGCATCCTGACGGCGCCGCCGGAGCCGGGCGTGCGGCCAACGGGCGCGGCACCATCTGGGTGCTGAGCACGGTGGCCGGAGTGTCGCTCGAGGCCGTGGCCGATGCGGGCGGCCACCGGTGGTTCCAGCTCTACGCGCCCGGCGGGCGGGACGATGCCGCCGCCACCATGGACCGGGCTGAGGCGGCCGGGTACGAGGCGCTGGTGGTGACCGTCGACACGCCGGCCCTCGGCAACCGCGAACGCGACGTGCGCAACGGGATCGCACCGCCGCTGCGTCTCGACGCCCGCACCGCGGTAACGCTCGGGCCGCAGGTGCTGGCTCGGCCGCGTTGGGCGCTGCGCATGATGCGCGACGGCGTATCGATGCTCGGACGCCCGAAGACAAGGCGGTCCGGGCCGGCAGGCGGCGCACCCACGCCGGCCCACGCCGATCGCGACAGTGGGTTCGGGGCGGCGGGGACGGTCTCGATGCTGGCGTCGCCCTTCACGTGGGAGGACATCGCCTGGATGCGGACGCGCTGGACGCGTCCGCTGGTGGTGAAGGGCGTGCTGTCGGCCGGCGACGCCCGTCTGGCCGTCGATGCCGGAGCCGACGCGGTGATCGTGTCGAACCACGGGGGACGGCAGCTCGACGGCGCCCCGGCCACGGCGAGGGTGCTCCCCGAGGTGGTCGACGCCGTGGGGGCGCACGCCGAGGTGCTGGTGGACGGGGGGGTGCGCCGCGGCGGGGACGTGATCAAGGCGCTCGCCCTGGGCGCCAGGGCGGTGCTGGTGGGCCGGCCCTACCTCTACGGCCTGGCCGCGGCGGGCCAGCGCGGGGTGGAGGAGATCCTCGACGCGCTGCGCGCCGAGATGGTGCGCGACATGCGGCTGCTCGGTTGTCCCTCGCTGGCCGCCCTGGACGCGAGCTGGGTGGAGCGCCGCTGACCGGAGCCAGCGGCGCTCCCCCGCTCACTCAGAGTGTGGCGCTGCCCCCGATGGCGATGGACGAGACCCCGCCACTGGCGCTGGTGTCGTTGCACGCCGCCGTGAGCGCGGCCACCGTGCCCTTGGTGGTCAGCGTGGCGGAGCCCAGCGTCGACGACGTGGTGGCGAACGAGCCCGTCACCGCCAGGTCGCTGTACTTCGCCTGACCCCGGCCGTCGCTCAGCGTCGAAAGCGTGCCGCCCGACGACGACACCGAAGATGCCGGCACATGGGGCGCCGGGGTCCAGCGGATGGACAAGCCGCTGAAGCCAGGAGCCGACGACGGAAGGGTGCAAGACCCGTTGGCGATACTGCCCAGGTCCGCGCTGGCATGACCCGTGGTCCGGTGGTGCAGTCCGGCCGCGGTGCACCGAGTCAGCTGCATGTGCAGCGACACGTCCGTTTTGCCCGTCGCCCCGGACTGGAGCGCGGGGCTGAAGTCCAGGACCGCGTTGACTGCGCAGCTCACCGAGCCCGAAGCCGCGCCGCCACTGGGCGGACCATGGCCGTGGGCGGAGGCAGCGGCCGAACCGGCCAGTACCAGCCCGCCCGCAAACGTCGCGGCCACAAGCACTCTCGACATCCCTCTCACTGCCATCCCCCCTCTGCTGCCGTCACCCGTCTCGCTGGCGGGCGCGTCAGGCCAGCAACCGATACGACCAGCGTCGCGGGGGATCGGAGGCACCGACATCGGCAAGATTGACGATTTCCGCCCGAGTTGTGCGAAACGTGGCTACCAAGCCTTCCCAGGATTGAGGATGCCCAACGGGTCGAGGGCCTGTTTCACGGACCCCATGACCTCGAGCACGTCGTCGCCCAGCTGGGCTCGGGCCCAGGGTCGCTTCAACGTGCCGATGCCGTGCTCGCCGGTGATGGTCCCGCCGAGGGCCAAGCCGGCCTCCATCACCTGGCCGAAGGCGAGCCATGCCCGGGCGGTGGCGGCCTCGTCGGCGCCGTCGAACACCACCAGCGGGTGGAAGTTGCCGTCGCCGGCGTGGCCGATGACGGCAATGGTGGTGTCGTGGCGCTGGGCCGCGTCCCCGATGGCGGCCACGAGGTCGGCCACTTTGTCGAGAGGGACACCGACGTCCTCGATGAGCACCGAGCCCAGATGCTCCACCGCCGGTATGGCGATCCGGCGGGCGGCCATGAGTTGCGCGCCCTCCTCGGGGTCGTCGGTGGAGGCGACGTAGTCGGCTCCCTGGTCGCGACAGGCGTCCGCCATGGCTTCCACCTCGGCCGCGCCGCCCGAGCCGCCGATGTCGGAAGCCGCCAGCAACAGCGCGCCGCAACCGGGGTCGAGGCCCATGTGGGTGTGGCGGTCCACCGCGGCCAGGGCGGTCCCGTCCATGAACTCGAGCACCGCCGGGCGCGTCCGGGTCCGGATGGCCGTCACCGCCCGGCCGGCCGCCACCGGGTCAGCGAAGGTGGCGACCGTGGTGCACTGCGGCGGCGGCAAGGGCGTGAGCCGCAGGGTGACCTCGGTGATGACCCCGAGCGTGCCTTCGCTCCCGGTGAAGAGTCGCTTCAGGTCGTAGCCGGCGACGTCTTTCACCGTGCGACCGCCCAGACGCAAGGCGCGGCCGTCGGCCAGCACCACTTCCAGGCCGAGGACGTAGTCGGTGGTGACGCCGTACTTGAGACAGCACAGTCCACCGGCATTGGTGGCCACGTTGCCGCCGATCGAGCAGATCTCGAAGCTCGACGGGTCG
>DATGGF010000676.1:0-5055 GCA_035308625.1 Acidimicrobiales bacterium
TCATGTCGTCGATGATCACGCAGAGCCTTCCCGCCACGTCGCCGACGACGTGGCGGGCCCTGACCTCGTTGGCGCTCCCGCGGGGACGCGTCTTGTGGACGAGCGCCAGGTCCGCGCCGAGGTGCTGGCTGTAGCGCTCCGCCACCTTCACCCTTCCGGCGTCGGGAGCGACCATGACGACGTCGCGGGCGGTGTCCGCGACCTGCTGGCGAAGGTACGACTCGAGCACCGGGGTCGCGGTCAGATGGTCGAAGGGCACGTCGAAGAAGCCCTGGATCTGCCCGGAGTGCAGGTCCACGCTCACCACCCGGTCGGCCCCGGCCGCCTGGAGCAGGTCGGCCACCAGCTTGGCCGTGATGGGTTCGCGCCCCGTGGCCTTGCGGTCCTGACGCGAGTAGCCGTAGTAGGGGCTCACCGCCGTGATGCGCTTGGCCGAGGCCCGCTTGGCCGCGTCGATCATGATGAGCTGTTCCATCAGCGCGTCGTTCACCGGGGCGCAGTGCGTCTGCACTATGAAGATGTCACTGCCCCGCAACGAGCCGTCGTAGCGGCAGTGGATCTCGCCGTTGGCGAACTCCCGCAGGTTGGCCTCGCCCAGTTCCACGCCGAGGTTGGCCGCGATCTCGTGCGCCAGCTGCGGATGCGATCGCCCGGAGACGAGCTCCAACCGGCGACGCGGGACCAGCTCCATGAGGCCGACGCTACTCCGGCTCAGTGCCGGTCGTCGTCGGCGCCCAGCCGGGTGAAAGGCTCGACCACGGCGCCGGCTTCCACCACCGCGCCGGGCCCCAGGTGGACGAAGGGACCCACCCGGGCGTGGTCGCCGACGGTGGCCCGCACCGCGGTGGTGCCGCGCAGCGAGGCGCCCTCCCCCACGGTGGTGTCGACGAGGTGGCAGTCCGGGCCGACCTCGGCGCCGGCCGCCACCAGGCAGTCGCCCTGGAGCAGCACGCCGGGCAACAGCACAACGTCGGGCTCCAGGCGGACCGAGGCGTCGACGTAGGTGCGTTCGGGGTCCCACATGGTCACGCCCCGGCGCATCCAGCGCTCGTTGATCCGGTCCCGCAGCTCGGCTTCGGCCACCGCCAGCTGGGCCCGGTCGTTGACCCCGGCCGCCTCCATGGGGTCGGCCACCACCAGCGACTCGACCCGGTAGCCGGCGTCGTGGAGCACGGCGTACAGGCCGGTCAGGGAGTGCTCGCCGCTGCCGCCCAAGGGGCGGAGCCGGCGCAGGGCCGGGGCCAGCACGGCATGGCGGAAGCAGTGGATGGTGGTGGCCACCTCGTCGATGCCCCGCTCACCGTCGCCCACGTCGCCGTCCTCCACCACGGCCACCACGCTGTCGTCGCGACCGCGCACCACCCGGTCGTAGCCGCGTGGGTCCGCAAGGCGCGCGGTGAGGAGCGTGGCGGCCGCGTCGGCGTTGCGGTGGTGGCGCACCAGCGCGGCCACCGTGGGCGGTCGCAACAGCGGGGCGTCGCCCGGGAGGACGATCACGTCGCCATCACCGTCGAGGGCGGCTTCGGGTAGCGCGGTGAGCCCGACAGCCAACGCGTCGGCCGTGCCCACCTGCTCCGGTTGCTCGACGAACTCGATCGACAGGGCGGACGGTGCGTGGTCGACGAGCGTCTTCGTCACCCACTCGCCGCGATGGCCGACCACCACGACGACCTTCTGCACCGGCAACTCGGCCATGGCGTCGAGAACGTGGAGGATCATGGGACGACCGCACAACCGGTGCAGTGGCTTCGGTCGCGTCGAGCGCATCCGCGTGCCCTCGCCGGCGGCCAGCACCACGGCGGAGAGCGGGCGATCGGACATGCGTTTAGTCTGTCACCCGATGCTGGCCGATACGGCGACGCACGCCACCACCAGGGACGCAGACGCGTCGTCCGCGGCCTGACGCCGGGCGCCGCCGCCGCCGATGCCCGTCCTGGCCTCCCCCGTCGACCGCTCGTCGGACACCTACGCAGCCAACCGCGACGCCATGGAGGCGGCGCTGGCCGAGGTCGAGACGGAATTGGCCCGGGCCCGCCAAGGCGGAGGCGAGCGCTATGTCGAGCGTCACCGCAGCCGGGGCAAGATGCTGGCCCACGAGCGGATCGAGATGCTCCTCGACCGCGACTCACCCTTCCTCGAACTGGCGCCCCTGGCCGGGTGGGGGACGCAGTACGCGGTGGGCGCCAGCCTCGTCTCGGGCATCGGAGTGGTCGAGGGCACCGAATGCCTGGTGTCGGCCAACGACCCGACCGTGCGCGGCGGGGCCACCAACCCGTTCACCATGCGCAAGTCGTCGCGGCTGGCTGACATCGCGCTGGAGAACCGGCTTCCCTCCATCAGCCTGGTGGAGTCCGGGGGGGCCGATCTGCCCACCCAGTCGGAGATCTTCATCCCCGGGGGACGCGGCTTCCGGGACCTGACCCAGCGCTCGGCCGCAGCGGTGCCGACCATCGCCCTCGTCTTCGGCAACTCCACCGCCGGGGGGGCCTACGTGCCGGGCATGAGCGACCACATCGTCATGATCGAAGGCCGCTCCAAGGTCTTCCTCGGCGGCCCGCCGCTGGTCAAGATGGCCACCGGCGAGGAGTCCGACGACGAGGAGCTCGGCGGCGCCTCCATGCACGCCCGGGTGAGCGGCCTGGCCGACTATCTGGCCGCCGACGAGCGCGATGCCCTGCGCCTCGGCCGCGCCATCGTGTCCCGGCTCAACCACCGCAAGCTCGGGACGGGACCGTCGATGATGGCCGACGACCCCGTGCACGACCCCGAAGAGCTCCTCGGCATCGCCTCGGCCGACCTGCGAGTGCCCTTCGACCCGCGCGACGTGCTCGCCCGCGTGGTGGACGGCTCGCGCTTCGACGAGTTCAAGCCGCTCTACGGCCAGAGCCTCGTCACGGGGTGGGCCTCCATCCACGGGTATCCCATCGGCGTGCTGGCCAACCACCGCGGCGTGCTCTTCAGCGAGGAGAGCAACAAGGCCACCCAGTTCATCCAGCTGGCCAACCAGGTGGACGTGCCACTGCTGTTCCTGCAGAACACCACCGGCTACATGGTGGGCAAGGAGTACGAGCAGCGCGGCATCATCAAGGACGGCGCCAAGATGATCAACGCGGTGTCGAACTCACGCGTGCCGCATCTCACCGTCAACATCGGCGCCTCCTACGGCGCCGGCAACTACGGCATGTGCGGGCGGGCCTACAACCCGCGCTTTCTCTTCAGCTGGCCCAACGCCCGCTCCGCGGTGATGGGCCCGGCCCAGCTGGCCGGGGTGCTGTCGATCGTGGCCCGCCAAGGGGCGATGTCGCGGGGCGAGCCCTTCGACGAGGAAGCCGATGCGGCCATGCGCGGCGCGGTGGAGGCCCAGATCGACAAGGAGTCGATGCCACTGTTCCTGAGCGGGCTCGTCTACGACGACGGGATCATCGACCCCCGCGACACCCGCCACGTGCTGGGGATGTGCCTGTCGGTCATCGACAACACCGAGATACAGGGGACACGCGGCTACGGCGTGTTCCGGATGTGAGGCCGGGCCCGCGGTGATCTCCAAGTTGTTGGTGGCCAACCGGGGCGAGATCGCCCGGCGCATCGTGCGCAGCGCGCACGCCATGGGGATCTCCTGCGTCGCCGTGTGCTCCGACCCCGACGCCGCCTGGCCGCTCGTGGCCGAGGCCGACGAAGTGGTGCGGCTTCCGGGTGCCGTGCCGGCCGACACCTACCTCCGGGCGGAGCTCCTGGTCGACGCCGCCCGGCGCACCGGGGCCGATGCCGTGCACCCCGGCTACGGGTTCCTGTCCGAGAACGCCGGCTTCGCCCGGGCCTGTGACGAGGCCGGGCTCGTCTTCGTGGGGCCGCCGGCCCGGGTCATCGAGTCCATGGGGTCGAAGCTGGCCGCCAAGGCCACCATGGCGGCGGCCGGGGTGCCGGTGCTGCCCACGGTGGAGATCCCGGCGGATGCCGCCGGTGACAACCCTTCGCTAACCGAGCAGGCCGAGGCACTCGGGTGGCCGCTCTTGGTCAAGGCCTCGGCCGGCGGCGGCGGGCGCGGCATGCGGATCGTCACCGAGCCCGGGGGCCTGCCCGAGGCGCTGGCCTCGGCCGGACGCGAGGCACTGTCGGCCTTCGGCGACGCCACCGTGTTCCTGGAGCCCTACGTCACGCGCCCGCGCCACGTCGAGGTGCAGATCCTGGGCGACACCCACGGCACGGTCATCCACCTGTTCGAGCGCGAGTGCTCCATCCAGCGGCGGCACCAGAAGATCGTGGAGGAATCGCCGTCGCCGGCGGTCGACGAGGCGCTGCGGGCGGCCATGGGCGCGGCGGCCGTCACCGCTGCCAAGGCCATCGGCTACGTGAACGCCGGCACCGTCGAATTCCTGTTGCTCCCCGACGGGCGCTTCGCCTTCTTGGAGGTGAACACCCGTCTCCAGGTCGAGCACCCGGTGACCGAGCTGGTGACCGGGCTCGACCTGGTGCGCCTACAGCTGCTCGTGGCCGAGGGCCGTCCGCTCCCCGACGAGGTGCTCGACGTGCACCCATCGGGCCACGCCGTGGAAGTGCGCCTGTACGCCGAGGACGCCACCCGGTCGTGGCAGCCGTCGGCCGGGAAGCTCTGGCGCTTCGAGCTCCCCGAGGGCCCGGGCCTGCGCGTCGACAGCGGCGTGGAGAGCGGCACCGAGGTGAGCGCCCACTACGACCCCATGCTGGCCAAGGTGATCGCCTGGGCCCCCACGCGGGCGGAGGCCGCCCGCCGGCTGGCCGGAGCGCTGGCCGGCGCCTGCATCCACGGGGTCACCACCAACCGCGACCTGCTCGTGCGCATCCTGCGCCACGACGAATTCCTCCGCGGCGACATCGACACCGCCTTCCTCGAGCGCCATGACCCGGCCGAGCTGGGCGCGCCGCTGGCCGGTCCGGACGGCACGCGGTTGCACGCGCTGGCCGCCGCGCTGGCCGGCCAGGCCGAGCGACGCGCCACCGCCCCGGTGCTCGGGGCCATGCCGTCGGGCTGGCGCAACAACCCGGCCGGGCTCCAGGAGACGCAGCTGTCGGGACGCG
>DATGGF010000677.1:0-3833 GCA_035308625.1 Acidimicrobiales bacterium
GCGCGGCCATCCAGTCGTCGTCGAGGGCCGGGACGGTGGGAGGAAGCAGATCGGTCATGCGGGCTCCTTGGTGCTCGGTGGTCTCGGGGTTGCTGCGGTCGCCGCCGAGGTGATGGGCAGAGGGCCGTGGAACTCGCCTTCCGGTTCGCCGGTGGGGCTTGCTCGGCCGAGCTTCGACCGGGCCCGCGACAAGCGGGAGCGGACGGTTCCGACCGGGACGCCGAGCGCCATCGCCGCCTCGGCGTACGACAGGCCGCTCCACAGAACGAGGAGAACGATTTCGCGCTCGGGCTCCGACAGCGCGCCGAGAACCTGGCGGGCGGCTCGCAAGGCGTGCTCGACCTCGACCCGATCGAGCGCGTCGACATCGGCGCCGGACGCGGCCGGTGGTGACGGGATGCGGGCCACAACGGCCCGGTACCGACGACGGGACCGCTCGGCGTTGCGGACCACGTTGCGAGCCACCCCGAGGAGCCAGGGGAGCGGGGAGTCCCTCAGCGCCCGGTGCATGCGCCGCCGGTGCCGCCAGGCCTCCAGGAAGACCACGCTGGTCAGGTCTTCGGCCAGGGCCAGGTCGGCGGTGCGCCGGGCACAGTAGGAGTAGACGGCCTGGGCGTGCTGGTCGAACAGGGCTCCGAACGCCTCGGCCTCGGCCCCCGGCGAGGGGCGTACCCGCCGGTGCCGGGAGCCGGCCGGGTCCCGCTCGATCACACCTCATCATGTCCACGACGGCCCGGGAGGTTCCGCGCCGCCCGTGATATGCAGAGTGCAATCATTTCCGGCGCTCTCGGGGCGCGGTTTTCCGTCAAGGTCGGGCCCGGTTGCGCCGAATTTTCAATCGTGATGAGGCGCCTCCGTCATCTCCTCCTTCTCGCGGCCAGCGTCCTGCTCATCTGCGTCACCGGTGCGCTCGCCATCGGCCTCACCGTGCAGGCCAGCAACAAGGCCGACGCCATCCACCTGCAGGACCGCCAGAGCCTCCAGCGCACCCTCGGCGGCCTGGGCAAGCAGTACCTCCTCTTCAGCCTGAAGGAGGGCCTCGATTACGCCAGCACGGGGACGTGGGCGTTGACCCGCGGGAACTCCGCCGACACGGCGCGTCTGCAGACCTTCGTGACTCACGCCGTGCTGCTCAATTACGGCGCCGCGCTCGTCGACTTGGGCGCGCACGAGCTCTCGTCGTACTCGCTCGGTCCCGGACTACCTCCCGTGTCGGACCCCGGGTACCAACCCATGATCCGCGACCTGTTGGCCCGGCGTCCCGACGTGTCCTCGGTCATGTCGGTGGGGTCGCTCCACGTGGTGGCCATGGGCGTGCCCGTCACCGTCAACGGCGTGGTGAAGGCCGTGTTCGTTGGCTTCGTCCGTTTGGACACCTCGCCATTGGAGACCTACGTACGCGCCCTCCACTACGGGCACACCGGCCGGACCTACGTGGTCGACTCCACCGGGACGGTGGTGGCTGCCACCGATCCCCAGCTCATCGGCCGTCCTTTCGGGCAGCCGAGGGCCCAGTCCGACATCGCCCATGGCCGGGTGTCCGACTACGTCGACGACTCGAAGCAGATCGTGGTGGCCGACTCGACTTTCGGAGTGAGCGGATGGGGCGGGGCGACGCTCCAAAGCGAGAGCGAGTTCTTCGGGCCCCTCAACTCGGGCCGGCTCCATGTGGAGCTGGGCATCGTGGCCGTCCTCGTCATCGCTGGGGTGATGGTGCTCGTCCTCAACCACCGTCGTGAGGTGTCACGGCGGCGGTTCCAGGCCCAGCTCGCGTACCAGGCCACTCACGACGGGCTGACCGGCCTCTACAACCACTCGGTCTTCCACGAGCGCCTCGAGGCGGCGCTGTCGCGATCGCAGCGCAATGGGCTCGACGTCGCCGTGCTCTACCTCGACCTCGATGCTTTCAAGCCGGTGAACGACCAGTACGGGCACGAGATCGGAGACAAGGTGCTGGCCGAGGTGGCCGGACGACTCCGGACGGTCACCCGGACCGAGGATGTCGTCTCGCGCATGGGCGGTGACGAGTTCGCCGTGCTGGTCGAGGACGTCGTGTCGCGGCCCGCGGTCGAAGCGCTGGCCGAGCGCATCCTCGAGGTGGTGGCGAGACCACTCACCCTCCCCGACGGGGAAGCCGCCATCGGTGCCAGCATCGGCGTGGCCGACAGCCGCCTCGGTGGGGACGCCGAATCGATCATCAGAGACGCGGACTTGGCCATGTACCGAGCCAAGGATGCCGGCCGCGGTCGCTACGAGTGGGCCACGGTCGGTGCGCCCATCGGTGTGACGCACCCGGCATAACCTCTGGGCGTCAGCCCCCGTAGCTCAGAGGATAGAGCGTCGTCCCTGTCGTCTTCACCAACCCATAGCCAGCGCTCATCTTCTTGCTCATCGGCCGACGGCGAGGGCGAGGAGGGTATTGATTGCAGTCTCGAACGGACGGCTTCTCTGTTGCACCTGGGAGAGCAGAAGCCCTCCCTCGAGCGTGGCGAGCAGAGTGATGGCGAGGTCGTCAGGACCAATACCGGACGGGAGTGTCCCGTCGGCATGAAGGGATCTGAATCCATCCGCGATGGCTGCAGCCCACTGATCGAACCCAGCTGCGATGAGCGCTCTGGCTTCGGGGTCACTCTCGGCGAGTTGACCAACAAGCGAGCCGAGTGCACAGCCTCCCTTCGCCTTGGTGCGCTTCGCTGCGGCGAGCACCATGTTTCGCCACGTCTCGACGCCGTTGGCGCTGCTCAGTGCGCGCCGATTGCGATGGACGATCGCGTCGGCTTGGTAGTCGATGACTGCCTGCACAAGCTCGTTCTTGTTGGGAAAGTAGTGGTACATCTGAGAGCCGCTGACTTCAGCCGCCGCCCTGACGTCTTCCAACGTGGTTCCCGCCACCCCGCGCTCATGGATTAGGGCAGCGGCCTCCTCCACTATTCGAGCCCGGGTGCGTGCTCCCTTGGGGGTGAGCTTCGGCCGGTCACTCGTCTCGTTGACCATGCACCCATGTTACCGGAGATTCTGGGTTTGACAACCCAGTTCTGAGACACCAGAATGGGTTGCCACACCCATTTTGGAGCGAGAGGATAAGCAACGCATGAGTGACCTAGAGGGCAAGACGGCCCTGCTACGAGTAGCGACATGACGCCTGTCGGCGGTGACGCTTTAGAAAGGGCGAAGTCCTACAACGCAGAGTGCAACTAGCTAAGGAGCGTCCACATGAGCGCATACGTAGTAGTCGAGTTCGCAGTTAAGGAACCAGATGTTTACCGTGAGAAGTATGCCGGCAGCGCTGGAAAGACCGCCAAAGAGCACGGGGCCGAGGTCATCGCAAACGGTAACTGGGAGATCCTTGGTGGCGAAGCTGGGCTCGCCTCAGGGGTGCTCGACGGCCTCCCTGCGCCTACAGACGATGAGAGGGCATCCAAGTGAGCGCTCTCCATGAAAAGACCGCTCTCATTACGGGCGCCAACGTCGGAATCGGCAAGGAGGTGGCCCGGCAACTGGCACTACGTCCTGAGTTCGCGCGGATCTACCTTGCGTGTCGGAACGAAGATCGAGCGACAACGGCAAAGGCCGATCTCGAAGCCACGACCGGCCGAGACATCTTTGACGTCATTCTCATGGACGTCACCGATCTTGGTTCGGTCCGCGCCGGCCTAGCGGCCATCAGCGGATCCCTCGACGCGCTGGTCATGAACGCTGGCATAATCGGCAGTAAGGCGTTGATGGACTTGACTGCTGACGGGGTCACCACTCTGTTCGCAACGAACGTTCTAGGTCACGTCGTTCTCCTCGAAGGGCTCCTGACCGAGAATCGACTCGGCGAGGTCGCCGTC
>DATGGF010000678.1:0-4810 GCA_035308625.1 Acidimicrobiales bacterium
TGCCGGAATGTCCTGAGTGTGGGTTCGACGGATCGGCGATCTCCGAGCTGAACGCTGAGGAAGCCATTTGGACGCTCGGCCCTCGGTATCACGCCGTTCTCTTCGGCACGGGAGTTGACCAGAATTCGGACTCTCGCCTTCGTCAGCGTCCTGCTCCGCACACCTGGTCGGCCTTGGAATATGCGGCTCACATGCGGGACGTGATCTCCCTGTGGGGGTTCGGGCTTCACCAACTCTTGACTGTGGACGATCTTCGACTTCCGGCGGTCGAGGCCGATCTCCCAGACCGAGTCGCGGCCGAGAGCGACTACAACAGCCAGGGCTCGACCACTGTCAGCGAGGAACTTGCTCAGAACGCCCAACGCATGTCTCGGAAGGTCGCCACGATCTCGGCTGACCAATGGCGGCGCCGTGCTTGGTTTGGCGATGTCGAGGTGACTCCACTCTGGATCGTCCGCAAGGTTGCCCACGAAGGCCACCACCATTTGATGGACATCGAGAGGTCCCTTGGGGCTTGAGGACAGGTCGTTGGAACGGCTCGGGACCAGCAGATGCACAACGACAGCTCGGGACGGTCAACCAGCCTCTGCGGGCCAAGGGACACCCATGTTGTTCAGGGCCGGGACGGCCCCTGCGGCCATGACCACCTCGGCAAGGGGGCGGAGCAGGGCCACGAGGTCGTCGGCCCCGTCATCGCCGATGGCGGCCAGGATGCCGGTAGCGAGCCGATCCGTTTCGTCCTCAATCGTCTGGCGGAGATGGGCGCCGGCGGCTGTGATTCGCATTTCGGAATCGATGAGGCCGCGTTCCGAAAGGGAAATTGTCGCCGCCGACCATTCGTCGTCTGACCAGCCGCGATGCATCCGAAGACCGTCCTCGGGCGATCGCCCCGTCGCCGCTTGCAGCACCAGAGCTTCACACGGAGAGATGCCGGCATCCACCAGCCGGTTCACGTGTCCATCTCCGCGGTGTTCGCGGAGTGCCGTCAGCGCCTGCCACAAGCGCAGGTGCGGTTCGGACGGTTCGGGGACCGCTTGGTTGGCTGCTCCCATGGGCCGTCCAGCCATGCTGCATTCAGCTACAGCCCGAGCCGCTAGGGCAGCTGCACGCGAGACCGATGAGGACGAGACCATGTCGTCGCCCAGGATCCGTCGCATGGCACCATCCATGGCAGTGAGCCGAGCGTCGAGCAGAGAAGGAGGGGTCGCGTAACCCCACGCATCAGGAATCGCCCGTGCGACCATTCCCGGATGAAAGTTGTAGAAGAGTGCGGTGACGACGGGGGCCGTAGCGGCGCCCAGCGGTGCGGCCCGGCAGCCGAAGTAGCTCATCCACCCGCCCTTAAGACCCAGCGCGTCGGTGGCAGTGCGAACCTCGGGGGCGTAGTAGACGATGGCGTTTATGGGTTCGCCGTATTGCCAAAGGGCACGGGCCCTGCTCACCCAGCCATGCTGCCATGCTGGGCGGTGAATCGCCCGAGTCGAGCCTCTCCGGCACTTTCAGAATGCCTTCCGAGGAGTCCTAGGATGCAGCACTTGTGATTGAGGTATTCGCCGATATCTGGTGTCCATTCACTCACTTTGGGCTCAGGTCTGTCTCCGAAGCGCTCAGTGCAAGGGATCGGAATGACATTCCGATCTGGGTCCGCTCGTGGCCTCTGGAGTGGGTGAATGGCCGAGCCATGGAGGTCAATTTGGCTCTCGAACACGCCAGAGAGCTCCAGGCGCAGGTGACCCCCTTACTGTTCGAGTCATTCGATGGTTCTCACTTCCCGCGTTCCACGATTGCCGCGCTTGCCTTGGTGGCTCAGGGGTACGCGATTGATCCAGCAGTCGGACTGGCGCTGAGTCTCAAGATCAGAGAGGACCTATTTGAACGAAATCAAGACATCTCCGATCCCGACTTGCTCAGCGCCTTGGCACGGCCATTCGCCTTGAGAGACCCCAGCCCCGACGACTACGCAGCAGTCGTCTCGGACTGGAGGGAGGGGCGAAGCCGCGGTGTCCTCGGTTCCCCGCACTTCTTTTGCTCCGGCCGCGATCTATTTTGTCCCTCACTAGACATCACTAAGGACTCCAACGGCGAGGGCGTGACCATCGGGGCAAACCTCACGCGCCTCGAACGCTTCCTCGACGCTTGCCTCTCATGAGGTATCGGAAAGCATGCCCTTATCGTGGGCTACAACCGCCACCCGGTCGGCGGCGGCCGACCAATCGAACGGGGGCTACGTGAAGATGATTTGGCCACCGGCCGCCATCGCATAGAACTCGCCCACGGTGATGACGTCCTTCACTTGGTCGATGAGGTCATCCTTGGCCAACCCAAACAAGTCCACCGATGCTTTGCAGCCGTAGATACCGGCACCCGTGTCCGAGATCATCTCGATGAACTCGGGGATGGACGGGATGTCGAGCTTCTCCATCTTGCTTTCGAGGTAGTGGGTCATGACCGAGGACACCCCGGGGAGCATGCCGGCTACCGAGGCCATATGCAGACCGGGATTGCCGACCGTTGCCACCTTGATGTGTTCCCAACGCTTCTTGTGGATGGCGTCGAGCCCGAAGAATGTGAAGAACAGGTTCGACTCGATGCCCTCGGCCCTGGCCCCGTTGGCCATGATCAGCGCCGGATAGATGCCCTCGAGCGATCCCTTCGACACAATGATGGAGACCTTCTCGATCGGTTCGCCCATGGTGAACCTCCTTTGCTCAAATGCAGCCACGCGGTTTGGGGATGCCGGCGATCTTGGCCGCCGTCTTGGCCGGGCCCTTCGGGAACAGCTGGTAGAGCTCTTTGACCGACACGCCCGAGGTCTTGCCTAGTACCCGGACCGTGGGGCCGCTGCCCTTCTCGGCGTACTCGGCTCGCATGAATTTCAGGACCCGCCAATGGTCTTCGGTGAGCTCGCTGATCCCCTCGGCGGCGGCGATCTCATTCGCCATGGCCTCAGTCCATTCCTCGGGCTTCTCGAAGAAGCCTTCCTGGTCGACGGTGACGGTCGTGCCTGCATAGGTGACGATGGGCATTGTCAGCACCTCCGTAGCGGGATCGAACCGATGAGACCACACGCGGTCATGCCCGGACCTCGGCAGCCTGTTTGCCGTGCTCGGGCATGGCTGAGGCGATGCCTGGGATGTCGCGACCGGGAAGGAGGCTGTGCCAGTAGACCCACTGGAACATGAGTTTCCCAAGGTGGTTGAGCCGCGACTCCTTCAAGAGCGGCAGCCCCACGCCGGTGGGGAAGTGGCCGGGCAACGGCTCGGTGTCGTAGTTGAAGTCGATCAGCAGCGCCTTGTGAAATCCGGTCTCGATGAAGCAGTTGGCGTGCCCGTCGTAGTGGGCGTCGAGCGCTTCCCCGGCGAGGAAACGACGCACGTTCTCGACCAGCACCTCACCCTCGAAGTGGGTGACCGACCCTGCCTTCGAGATCGGCACGTTGGCCGCGTCGCCGATGACGAAGACGTTTGGCCGGGCCTTGGACTGCAGCGTCCGCTCGTCGGTCGGCACGAAGTTGAGGTCGTCGCCGAGCCCGTCGGACCGTCCGACGTACGGGGCGCCGCCATGCAGGGGGATGACCACGCCCAGGTCGAAGCCGACCTCGCGCCCGTCATAGGCGATCAACCGGCCGCCGGAGCCGTCGACCTCGCCCGTGTTGAACTCCGTCACCAGCTCTACGCCCTTCTCGTCGAGCAGGCCGGCCAGCGCGGCCGAGGCAACGGGCTTCGTGAACGCACCATCGAGTGGTGTCACGTAGCTGATCTCGACCCGGTCTCGGATCCCGCGTTCGCGCATGTACCAGTCGGCCAGGAAGCAGAACTCCAAGGGCGCGACCGGGCACTTGATGGGCATGTCGACCACGTTCACCACCAGCCGGCCACCGTCGAACCGGCGCAGGGCCTCGCCGAGGGCCTGCGCCCCCTGAGGCGTATAGAAGGTGAAGACCTTCTCCATCCACCCGGGACCGGTGAGCCCCTCGGTCTCCTCAGGCACGAGGTTCGCGCCGGTGGCAACGACCAGGACGTCGTAGGTCAGGTGGGTTCCGTCCTCCAAGAGGACAGTGTCGGTGTCGAGGTCGACCCGGTCGACGGCTGACTCGAGGTAGCGGATGCCGTGGTGGAGCTGGCGGACCCGAGGACGGACGATCTCATCGAGATGGACGAGACCGAAGGGCACGAACAACAGGCCGGGCTGGTAGATGTGGTCCCCATCCTGGTCGACCACGACGATCTCAGCTCCGTCGTCGAGGATCCGCCGGAGCCGGTTGGCAGCCAGGGTCCCACCCGTTCCTCCGCCGAGAATCACAATGCGTGCGCTCCCAGGCACGTTTCTCAGCGTGACAAGCGACAAGCAGCGCGCCTAGAGACCTAGGACCCCGACCGAGAGGGCCAGGCGTCTATCGCTTCTCGCGACCGGCTTTCAACTGCGTCGTGACCCTAGGGCGCCTTGGTCCAATGCCCAATCGTTCGCACTACGCAAGGGACACTCGGGCTAGCCAGCTTGGAGTGCCGAGGAGGAAGGAACGGCACTTCGAGGGTCGGCGGTTCCGCGCATAGCGACGCGAGATCAGCCGCCTGTTGTTGAATGCGCTTGGCCGCGTGTGGCTCCCTACACGCATCGCGACCACCGGGGTTCCCGAGTGCGGGGCAAATGTGACGGTGAGCCGGCCTGTAGGCGGGGTTCTGTCCGCCCCCCATGAGGGACGGGGTGGCCATCCATCTATGCGGCCTACCTGGGGACCGGCCCCCTGCTCGGGGGCCGAGCGGGCCACTCGTGTCCCACGCTCAGCCTTGCTCCGGGTGGGGTTTACCGA
>DATGGF010000679.1:0-4369 GCA_035308625.1 Acidimicrobiales bacterium
CGGGTACACGTTGAAACCGCCCGAGATGACCACGTCACCGGACCGGCCCAGGATGCGGACGTACCCGTCGTCCACCTCGGCCAGGTCGCCGGTGCGGAACCACCCGTCGAGGAACGCGTCCGCGTTGGCCGCGGGGCGCTCGAAGTACCCCTCGAAGACCTGGGGACCCCGGACCTGGACCTCGCCCGTGTCCCCGGCCAGGCGCGCCTCGACGCCCGGCAGGGGGAAGCCCACGTACCCGGCCCGGCGGGCGCCCTCGACCGGGTTGGACACCGTGAGCAGGGTCTCGGTCATGCCGTACCGCTCGAGCACGTCGACCCCATCGACGCGGAGCCGGCCGTGCAGCTCGGCGGCGAGTGGCGCCGAGCCGGAGACAGCCAGGCGCAGGGATCCCAGCTCGGCAGCCCGGCCCGACCCGGCGAGCCGGTGGTACATGGTCGGCACACCGAAGAAGAGGGTGCCCCGGTGCTCGGCGGCGGCATCGAGGACGCCGTTTGCGTCGAACCCGGGCAGCAACACGGCCGACGCCCCGACGAGGAGCGTCGAGTAGAGGCCGGCGCACAGGCCGTGCCCATGGAAGACCGGCAGGGCGTGGACCAGCCGGTCCGCCGGGGTCCAACGCCACGCCCACACCAGTGCCGTGCTGTTGGCCAGGAGGTTCGCATGGGAGAGGACTGCTCCCTTGGGAGCGCCCGTCGTCCCCGACGTGTAACCGATGAGTCCTGGTGCGCTGCTCGCCGATCGGTCGACGGCGCTGGCACCAGCGCCTCCGGCGGCACCGGCGGCCCCGGACGGATCTAGCGAGGAGTCGAGCACACGGGTCACGCCGGCATCGGCGAACACGTCGCGCCAGCTCGCTGTGTCCGCCACCATCGCCGCCGCAGGGCGCACGTCGCTCGTCACATGGGAGAGCTCGCGCCCGGTCATCGCCGGGTTGACGGGGACCACCACCAGGCCGGCCCGCAGCGCCCCCAGGTTCCAGACGATCCCGGCCACCGTGGAGCCCGAGCTCCACAGAACCCGGTCACCGGCCCGGAGCCCGAGGCCGGCCAGTGACGTTGCGGCCCGACGGGTCCGCTCGTCGAGCTCACCGAACGACACCCAGCGTCCTTCGTCGGGACCGCCCCGGCCGACCTGGAAGAGCGCGGGGTCGCCGGCCGCCGTGGCCCACCGCCGGGCCCAGGCTGCGGGAAGGCTCCCCTCCGCCGTGAGCTCGCCCACCACGGTCGCCGTCCCCGGCGCCAGGTGGTCCCGCCATGACCGCGGACGGGCCGCCGGCTCCGGCGTCGCGTGCACGTTGGCACGGTAGCAACGGCCCCGGCGGCGCGGCCCGTGCCCCGGCGCCCGACGTAGCCTGACGAGGTGACTCCGCGCCGCGTCAGCATCGTTCCCCATACGCACTGGGACCGTGAGTGGTACGAGCCCTACCAGACGTTCCGGCTCCGCCTGGTGCGCATGCTCGACTCCCTCATCCCCCTGCTCGAACACGACCCGTCTTACGTGCGGTTCCTGCTCGACGGCCAGATGGCCGTGGTCGACGACTACCTCGAGGTCCGTCCCGAGGCGGAGGGGCGGATCCGGGCCCTGGCCGCGTCGGGCCGCCTCACCATGGGCCCCTGGTACATCCTCATGGACGAGTTCCTCGTGTCGGGCGAGACCATCATCCGGGACCTCGAGCTCGGCATCGCCCGCGGCGCCTCGTTCGGCGGGGTGATGGAGGTGGGCTACCTGCCCGACATGTTCGGCCACATCGCCCAGATGCCCCAGATCCTGCGCCAGGCCGGGCTCGAGCACGCCGTGGTGTGGCGGGGGGTGCCGTCGTCGGTGGACGTGAGCGGCTTCTGGTGGGAGGCGCCCGACGGCTCGTCCGTGCGCGCCGAGTACCTCCCGGTCGGCTACAGCAACGGCTCGGCCATCCCCGACGACGCCAAGGCCCTGGTGCGCCGGATCGCCGACCACGAGAAGGAGATCGGCTCCTTCCTGGTGGACGGGATGCTGTTCATGAACGGCACCGATCACCAGGAGCCCCAACCCTGGCTCGGCCGGGTGGTGGCCGAAGCCAACGACATCCAGGACGACTACCGCCTCGAGGTCACGTCGCTGGCCGAGTACCTGCGGGGCGCCCCGACGGAGGGGCTGGCGCACTGGAAGGGGGAGCTGCGCTCGGGGGCGCGGGCCAACGTGCTCATGGGCGTGGCCTCCAACCGGGTCGACGTGAAGCAGGCCGCGGCCCGGGCCGAACGCGCGCTCGAGCGCCGGACCGAGCCCTACGCCGCGCTCTTCCGGGCGCCGGAACGGTGGCCGGCTCGGCTGCTGGAGCTGGCCTGGCGCGAGATGGTGCGCAACGCGGCCCATGACTCGGTCTGTGCCTGTTCGGTCGACGAGGTGGTCGACGCCGTGCTCAACCGCTACCACGAGGCGACGCGTATCGCCGACGGACTGGCCGACGAGGTGCTTGCCGAATTCGCCCGGTCGCTGGCCGACGGGGGCCCGGTGGCCGTCAATCCCGGCGCCCGGACACGCGACGGGATCGTGGAGATCGTCGTGGTGGGTGACGACACACCGGCCGACACGCAGGTGCTGCCCGAGGAGCCCGGCGCCTTCGGCATCCCCCGGGGCCTCGGCCCGTTGACGCTCGACGCGGCCACGGTCAAGACCATCCTGGGCATGCTCCCCAGTGGCAGCCAGATCGACACCCACACGTGGATCCAGGACGTCCGCGTCACCGAGGACGACACGGGCATCGACATCGTCATCGCCTTCGGGGCCGAGGAGCGATTCGACGTCCCCATCGCTTCGGTCAAGTCGGACCTCTACACGAGACTCGGCGCCAATCCGGACGCAGTGGTGCGCATCACCATCGACCAGCCACCGATCCGCCGCGTGCTCGCCTACAGCCGGGACGTGCCCGGCTTCGGCTGGAAGATGGTGACACCAGCTCCGCTCGAGCACCCGGTGACCGTGGCATCACTGCCCGGCGGCGGCGTGCGCATGGGCAACGGCGTGGTGGAAGTGGTGGTCGACCCCGCCGACGGGACGTTCTCGCTGAACGGGACACCCGGGTACGGCCGCTTGGTCGACGGTGGCGACCACGGGGATTCCTACAACTACTCGCCCCCCGCCCACGACAGCATCGTCGACTCCCCGGATTCGGTCACCGTGTCGATCGGCGAGGAGGGCCCGCTGCGGGCCACCGTGACCGTCACGGCGCAGTACCACTGGCCCGACCGCGTGGACGGGACGACGCGCACTCGCACCGGCGAACAGGCGGTGACGGTGACCACCAGCTTGCAGGTGTGCGCTGAACAACGCCATGTGCTCGTCACCACGTCGTTCGTCAACCCCAGCCGCGACCACCGGTTGCGGGTGCACCTCCCGCTGGCCCGGCCAGCGGCGTCGTCCGAGGCGGAGTGCGCTTTCGCCGTGGTCACCCGGGGCCTCGACACGGAGGGCCGCGCCGACGAATACGGGCTGCCGACCTTCCCGAGCCGGCGCTTCGTCTCAGCCGGCGGGTTGACGGTGGCCCACGAAGGGCTGCTCGAGTACGAGCTGGTGGACATCGAGCGGGGGGCCGACGGGGCCAATGCCCGCACGCTGGCCCTGACCTTGCTGCGCTCCACCGGCATGCTGTCGCGACTCGGCATGGCCTACCGGCCGCTGCCGGCGGGGCCCCTCACGCCGGTCGACGGGCTGCAGCTGATCGGCCCGGTCACCTGTCGTTACGCGCTGGCCGTGGACGTGGCCGACCCGTACGCGCTGGTGGACGATGCCTTCCTGCCGTTGGACGTCGTGCACGGCGCCGGGGGCGGCTCACGCCCCGGTGTGGGCAGCGCCTTGTCGATCGAGGGGGCCGAGGTCTCGGCCGTGCGCCGCCGGGCCGACGTGCTCGAGGTGCGGGTGTTCAACCCCACCGAGGCGCCCACGACCGTGCGCCTGGGCGAGCGCTCAGGATGGCTCGTCGACCTGCGGGGCCGGACCCTCGAGCCCGTCGACGGCTCCTTCGCCCTGCGGCCCTTCGGCATCGCCACCGTCCGGCTGCCCGGCGCCTGACCGCCGGGACTCGGCTACCGCGGCGCGCAGGCCGGTGGCGATGAGACGCTCGCCGCGGTCACGGAGCTCGTCGATGTCGTGGAGCACCTCCGCCAGTCGCTCCCAGGCCTTACCGGACCGCCGCTCAGTCGGTCGCGGCACGGCCCCGGGTCGCTCGAGCGCCCACAGCTGCACCTTGCCCATGTCCTTCAACTGACGGGGGCGCACCGGTCGGAAGGCAAAGTCAGGATGCGTGGGATGCAGAGGATCTCCGGACGGGTGCAGTTCGCGGGTCACGGCGGCATGGAGGTCGTCCGACAGCAGCACCGCACCCGGGTCG